>CAYZAH010000330.1:0-5294 GCA_964475805.1 uncultured Pirellulales bacterium
GGCATTGGCGTCGCGTTCATCGGTGATGCGCTGCATCTGTCGCTGCAGTTCGGCAATTTCCGCCTCCAGAGCCTCCCGCTCGGCCTCCTCTTTTTCAAAAGTACTTTCCACGTCCGCTTTTTCCTGTCTGGTCTGGGCCACAAGCTCTTCGATACGCGAGGGGTGGATTCGGCCGTCCTGGATGAGGCGTTCCATGGAGAGGCGCGCGACCTCTCGCCGGACCGGATTGAACCCGCTGACAACGATCATGCCGGGCGTATCGTCAACGATGACGTCCACGCCGGTCGCTTTCTCGAAGGCGCGAATATTGCGTCCTTCCCGGCCAATAATCCGGCCTTTCATGTCGTCGCTCGGTATCTCGACGGTCGAGACCGTTACCTCACAGGTGTGTTCGGCGGCGTAGCGCTGGATGGCGGAACTGATGATCTCCCGACTCTTATCGTCCGCCATCTCGGTGGTTTCTTCCAGCTTTCGCTGGATCAGAGACGACATCTCGTGCTCACATTCGTCTTCGAGCCGCTTGAGGAGCAGAGTTTTGGCCTCCTCAATATTCATTGCGGTGATTTTCAGCAGTTGGTTCTTCTGCTGGGCCATCAGGACGGTCAACTGTTTTTCTTTTAGTCCGATGTTATGCGTTCTGCGTTCGTTTTCCTCTTGCTCTTTTTTTAGCGTTTTTTCACGTTGCTGAAGCAACTCGGTCTGGCGATCCAGGGTGTCTTCGCGTTTGGTCAGTCGCAGTTCATTATCATGCAGTTCAGCTTTAATCTTGTTGGCCTCGGCGGCGACCTGCTCCCTTCGTTTCATGGTCTCCGCTTTGGCGTCAATCTGGGCGGACTTGATGATATTCTCCGCTTCTTTTTTGGCTCCGTCGATCTGCCTCTCCAGGTCTTCCTGGAAGGTCTTGGCTTTCGCCCGGGCAATCATCTGGATAGTGATGGCTGCCAACGAGCCGCCCAGACCGAGGCCGATGATCAAGGCGCCAATGACCGACGAGGGTCCTATCTCCAATAGCATGTCCATAGTTTACAACCTTTCCCATACCGTTATCATAGACTTATCGCAGCATGAGTCGATGGGACGGACTATGGTTTGTCCGGCAGGGAAGTTGCAGAGAAATGGCGGTGAATAATGAGAGTCTTTATGCTCGAGTGCAGAATCAGCTATCTGCCGCCACAATCTGCAATGACAGTGGCAGTTTTGACACTGAAAAGTTGACTTTCGTCTTTCTGTTAGCTGATTCTATGTCCAAAACCAACACTCCTTCGCGGGGAAGCGAATACTTCTTCGAGCTAATCTCATTTCACGCTAATCTCACTTTCAGGACGTTTCCGACGACCCGGAATCAGACTTGTTTGTTCCGAGCGGCCAAAGCGTCACCGAACGTGTCTCTGTAACTCAACTACCGTCGAACAGAAGGGCTATTAAGCCTCTTGCTTTCACGCGCTCCTTTGATTCAGTGATGACCATATGCAAAGACAGTAAAGGACGCGCCACAGTCTTATTCATCAACTGTTGCTGACGTTTGCTCCATCGTAGAGCATCATTGATACCTATTCAAGCAAAAAAAATATGAATTTACCCGATTCGTTGTTCTCCGAATCAACACAATGAGGATATCGGCTGAAAAGGGGAGCATGTTCTTTGGATTCTCGCGTGATAATCCCTATAAGTGTTTAGTATACATAAGATTAGACGACACTTTGGGACGGTGGGGAGGTAAGGCTCTTTTCTGGCTGGATCGGCTAAAGCTATATAGCTGAATCCAGCAAAACACGGGATTTAGAAGCAAAAATGGCGAAGTGGGCGGGGTCTTCGGCTGTGGGTATATCATCGAAAAGAGCGGTTAATATTACCCATGTTAACACGCTGACCTTCATTGGTCAGTACTGGTCAAGGCCATATTTGGTTTTCCAGCCAGTTATCGGCAAGAAGGGCAAAGTCCGAAAAGTCGATCTGGTCGTCTAAGTTCAAATCCGGGGCGATCATGAGCGGCAGGTCGAAAATGCCCGTGCCCTGTGTGGCAACGTAGGCGATCTCAGGTTGAGAGAGGGCGTAGTCATAGATTTGGAAATCGTCGATCAGGCCGTCGTACCCGCCGTAGTCGCCGGAACCGATCAGAAAGGAACTGACGCCTGAGATGGGTGCATCAGCACCGGTCCGGCTGGTGTACAGGAGACCGTTAAGGAATACCTGCATGGTCCCGGTCCGGACGTCTTTGGTGAAGGCCCAGTGGTTCCATCGGCCGGACCACTCGCTTGCGTACCGATGATTTCCGCTCAGCCGGTTGTCGAAAGACCAGGGGGCGCCGCAATCCCAGATGTACTTTCCGGGTTGCCTCCAGCACCCGAGATGAACGGCAATCGCCGGGTCCAGCGATCCGTATGCGAAGTTCGAGCAGCAGAGCGTATCGCTGCTGTGTCCTGAATCGGCTCCATACTGCCAGAACGCGATGGTGATTCCCGTCTCGGCCTTCGCGAACACGCTCGATGCGCCGGTCACTTCGACGGCGTCATCGCGACCGTCGAGACGGATCGCTTGGCCGTAGACGCCTTGCACATAAATCGGGTCGCCGTGCAGCACGCCATCGGCATCTCCGGCGCTGTCGCGGGTGTCGCCCTCGAATTCATACCACAGGACCGGGGCATTGGGAGCCGCCACGGGATACAGGTTATAACCTCTGTCGAGCCAGCGAGCAGCTAGTTCTTCCAGATCCACAGAGTTGACGATGCAATCACCGTTGAAGTCGGCCTCGGGCCGGTTCTCTTGCAGACAGCGTGATGAGTACAAACAGATGTCATCGAAGTAAACCGTACCGCTGCCGGTGGCGTCGGGCTTACCCGCCTCGGCGCAGAAGCCGAGGGCAACGCTCGTGATATGACTCAGGTCGAGGTTGGGATCGTTCATCTCACCTAATACGATCCTCCAGGGTTGCCAAGCTTCCTTCGTAAGATCGTTGGCGTCACCGGTGTATGGTATGATCGTCTCGGAATCCTCATCATCGAGAACGAGATACATTTGTCCGACTTTATTACTCGTTTGGCCCCGGAAGAACACCTCCAGCACTTTCTCTCCGGCCGTGCTCCAGTCTCGGGACGGGTCGAACTTGTGGACGGCCTCGGAATAGATGGAGTAGTGGTAGTACCTGTAGTTGAACGCCATCGTTTGCTTGCTGCACTCGTGGGTAAATTCCCACCACAAGTAAGTGCTGGCTCCGCTCCAGGCGCCGGAAAAGCTGATGTTGTTAGGATCGCCCGATGAGAGGAGATTATACTGGTCGAAGTCATCTATAAGGAGATGATCGGTCGTCGTGAAGCTCCAGACGGGACCGGGCTGGATCTGGGAATCGTTGACTTCGTCGATTCGCCAGTAGTACGTCTTGCCCAATTCAAGACCACACGGATCGAATGTATTGACGTCTTGAGGCTGCGGTGGATTGCCCACGGGTTCGGCATCTACATCTACGTCGGCTGGGCTGTCACCAAAATAGACGACGTGGCTTTGTGCCGACTGGCCCGACGACCAGCTTAGTATAGCATCCGGCGATACGTTCCGGGCACCATCGACGGGAATAGGACAGCAGGCTGTCTGGCCGCAATCGGTGGCGATTCTCGCTCGCACGCTGGCGATATCGAATCCTGGCGCTTCGCCGCCGGTGTCGAGTCCGAGCAGCCGGACCGCGCACGGGGCGAACGGCAAGGCAAGACCGGCAATGTCGAAACCGATCTCGGTTGGATCTACGCCACTGCCAATGCTTCCGGAGGTTGCTACGCCGAGCAGGTATTCCTGGTCCGCGCCGTCGGTGACAAAGACGAGAGCCTGCTCCGTCACCGGCCCGAGTTCAATCAGCAGTATGTCGTGGCCCGGTCCATCCACGATCTTGCCGCGAAACTGCACCTCGACCCAGTGGTCCGGCGGCAGTGTGACGCCAGATTTCGCCGACGGAGGAGCACCGACGAGCCACTGTTCCGGGACAACTCGAACGGGCCCGCGGTAGTTGCCGTTGATATCCATGCCGTCCCAGCAGCTATTGTCGGCGTCAAACGCGTCGACAAGGTAGCATGGATACTCAAAAGCGCCTTCCTCGGCCAACGCGCGGATACTGAACAGGCTAACAAAGAAGACGGCGGCCACGGTATATAAGCGGCCCTTCAGCATATTGCCCTCCAGCACATTCATACGACCGGTTACGCACGTGTCGATAGAGATACACTCCCGAAACACAAACTGATTCTATCATTTTCACACCTATTGTGCAAGACAAACATGTTCCAAGGGAAGGTCCGCCGGTATAATGCTCTCATGACGAGCATTAGGGACAAACGAATCGCCATTTTGTCGCCCGTCGCGTGGCGGACGCCGCCGCGGGCCTACGGCGCGTGGGAAACGGTCGCCGGCAACATCGCCGAAGGTTTGGTCGCCCGCGGGTGGAAGAACGTGACACTTTTTGCTACCAAAGAGTCTCTAACCAGCGCGAAACTTGAAGGCTGGATCGAAAGAGGCTACGAGGAAGACAAGAGCCAGGTTCCGCTGGTCTCGACGTGCCTGCACATCTCCAAAGCCATGCAGCGGGCGGGCGAGTTCGACCTGATTCACAACAACTTCGATTATCTGCCGCTAACGTACGAGCCGTTCATCAAGACGCCCATGCTGACCACGATCCACGGTTTTTCCGAGCCGGATATTCTGCGCGTCTACCACGACCACACGGATACATACTACGTTTCCATCAGCGATTCTGACAGGGACCCTGGCCTGCCTTACCTGGCGACGGTTTACAACGGCATCGACCTGTCCAATCTGACGTTCAAAGAAACGCCTGGCGACAAGCTGGTTCACTATGGTCGAATCCACAATGACAAAGGGACACACCTGGCGATTGAGGTGGCGAAGAAATGCGGCATGGACCTGATTATCGCTGGCATCATTCAGGACCAGGCGTACTTCGATAATCTCGTCAAGCCGCACCTTAACCAGTCGTCGGTTCAGTATATCGGTCCGGTCAATCCCGTCCAGCGCGACGAGTTGCTAAAGCGAGCCTACGCGGTCCTCCATCTGAATCTGATTCCCGAACGGTTCGGCTTGGTCATGGCCGAATCGAATGCCGCCGGTATTCCCGTCATTGCGATTGATTTAGGCTCGTGCCGGGAAGTCATCGCCGACAAGCAGACCGGCTATTTGGTGAACAATGTCGATGAGGCCGTGGAGGCCGTCGGCAAGATTGATCGCATCGACCGCCGCGAATGCCGACGGCGCGTGGAAGAGAACTTCACCATCGACAAAATGGTCGCCGGTTA
>CAYZAH010000331.1:0-5292 GCA_964475805.1 uncultured Pirellulales bacterium
CGGAAGCCTGGAATTCGAGCACTACGAGAATCGGTGGGGTGACTTTGCGTTAAAGGTGAACGGCGTGGAAATGGCCGCCGGATACCAGGGCGAATTTATTGGCTTTCTGTTCGATGAGCAGCCTGAATGGCTTCATCTCAAGGACGCGAAAGTCACTATTCGTCGCCAGCCCAGACGCAACAGGCTCGTGAGCCGTGCGATTGTCGAGGATAGCCACGGCGCAAGATGGCGGATTCGGAAGATCATCAAGCCGGCAAAACAGAAGGGGACACTCACCGTCACGATTGAGCTAATGGTGAACCAGGACAGGGACGTTGTACACGTGCCATGGTTGACGATCTTTCCCGGTCTCGGAACTTTCGGCGAGCGAAAGGACCAGGGTTTGTTCGCCGGGCTGGAATATCTTTGCGACGAGCCGAGCAGCAGCGAAGCGGACGTCACCACGCCGGCCCACGTTCGCCGGACGCCCGATCCGATCAAGATCACCTTTCCGCTGATGACGATTGCACGTGACGGCGAGTACATCGGCGTCATTTGGGAGCCGTCCGAGATGGTCGCGGCGACTTTTGACTCGCCCGACACGATCTACGACTCCGGCGCACAGGTCATGGCGCTGTCGGGGCCCGGTATAGGCGAGAACCGCTTCGAGAACGATTTCATCGCTCACTCGCCCGTGCGGCTCAAAGCGAATAAACCGCTAAGAACGACCATCCTCATTATCGGCGGCAAAGGAAAGACTATCATCCCTGCGGTCCAGCGCTACGTCGCCCTAAAGGGCTTGCCCGCCTTGCCCGAGTTCGAGGGCGGCTTCCGCGCCGCGGTTGACTTGCTGGCTCACGGCTGGCTGGATTCAAAGATCAACGAAGGCGGCCTGATTCGTCACGCCGTCTGGGGCAACAGTTTCCCGGCCGGACCGGCGGCGGACGCCGCGATGTTCATCGACTGGCTCGCCAATCACACCGAAAATGGACAACTCCGTGAGAGGCTGGGCAATGGCAAAGACGAGGTCCTGGCCAAAATCCCGCCAAACCAGCCTTTCTCAAGCGGCGTCTCGCACGTGCGCCCCCCCACAGCTCCCCTTCTCTTCGGGCGAACGGTCGAATTCGTCCAGCAAAAACGCAACGAAGCATCACGCCTGCTCGATAGCTTCGATGCAGACGGCGTCAAACTCTACAAGCCCGGCAAGGTAGATTACTCGACAACGCACTTCGCAAAGCACGCGAACGGCCTTTCCGGCCGGGACATGGTCAGTATTCTCGAAGGCGCCGTCTTGTCGGGGGACAAAGAGCTTGCGAACAAAGCCCTTCAATTACTCGACAAACTGACCGCCCTCTACGCCGGCACGGTGCCACGCGGAGCACAGACCTGGGAAGTGCCGTTGCACACACCCGATATCCTGGCCTCCGCGCACATGGTCAAGGCGTACACGCTCGCCTATATGACCTCGGGCGAGCAGAGGTATCTCGAACAGGCTAAGTACTGGGCTTGGACGGGGCTTCCATTCGTGTATCTATATTCGCCGACTCCCGGACGGGTCGGGCCCTATGCAACAATCGCGGTCCTGGGGGCGACTAACTGGAAGGCGCCGCTGTGGCTGGGCCTGCCCGTTCAGTGGTGCGGGCTGGTCTACGCCTCGGCCTTGCATTCGTTGAGCCAATACGACCCGGAAGGCCCCTGGGAGAAGATCGCCAAGGGGATCACAGCCACCGGGCTTCAGATGAGCTGGCCCGTCAGCGACCGGGAGCGACAGGGATTGTTGCCTGATTCGTTCGACTTGAGAGCGCAGATAGCCGGCGGACCCGCCATCAATCCGGGAACCGTACAGGCCCACGTCCCGGAACTCTATGGCGAAGGCAAAATATATGACGTGAAAAAGTTGGCCTATCATGACTGGTTCGTACACGCACCTTGCACGATAAGTAACGTCCATGATGGCGAAGATGGTGTCACGTTAACAGTAGAAGGCTGGGACAACGAGCGATGCTACATATTGTTTTCGGGTGTCGAAAAAGAGCCGAAAGAGGTCCGTATTCGAAAAATCGCGACTAACGTCGAAAAGCCCGCGGGCGAGCGGTTCGATCGTGAACGTAGACTCTTGATTGTCACCGTCCAAGGAAAATCGGAGATTCGTATCCGATAGAACGAACCACCGCATTGAGTGCCCGATGAGAGAATAAAAAAGGCCGTGTGTCCCGATTCCTGCAAGACACACGGCGCGTTGAATTTCCCTTTTCTGTATACGTTCTTAGCAGAGACTCCTGCGTCTGCGAAGCCAACCGATGACAGCCGCACCAATACTGGCCAATGAGATGGCACCGGGAGCGGGAACAGGCTGAATCGAGCATGTGTGATGGCCGTCTGGGTACGTTCCGTCCCAACAGTGACCACCCCAATCGTTATAGCCCCAGCCGTCACAATCAAAGCTCCAGCCGTCGTTGTAATTCCAGCCGCCGCAGCCCCAATCTCCATAGCCACCGCCGAAACCCCAACCGCTGCAAAAACCGCCGGAGAAGTTATTGTTAAGCCAACCCGTGAGCGAGAAGTCCGGGCAGCCGCCCGCCCAGGAACCATATCCCGACCAGTCGTAACCTGAATCATAGCCCGGTCCGCCGACGTTAGCCGTTGCTGTAGAACTTAGCCCAATACATACTACAAGCGCGGCGCAGAGTATTAACAGCCTATTCACCTTTCCTACCTCCCAGTTGATGTTGATCGCCCCAATTGATGTTCAAAAACACGTCAATAGATCAATGATAACAAACACGTCTTGCGCTCAAGAGAGGAACCTGATAACCACCCCCTATTGTGATTTCAACTCCCGCTTTATTCTGAATATGGTACCATATTAGTATCTGAATGTCAAGCGATTTCTCACGTGATCTTCGAGAACGCAGTGATTCCATCGAACATCTCCGGTATCCGATGAGAAATAGACTTCCTTCCGGGCGCGAACGGACTGACAAAGTGACCCGCAAAATCTAATCCTCCCCCACTGGCACGAAGCTTGTCAGAAAAAGAGCAAGGGATTACTATAGCTGTGACATTTAGGCAGACAGGATAAAAACCATGACGGAAGAACTTGTTGGTATCATCGGCGGGACGGGCCTGGGTGACGCACTGGCCGAGCGTATTGAAAACGCCGAACTGCACGAGATCGATACGCCTTTCGGCAAGCCGAGCGGCCCGATCCTGGTCGGTGCGTTCGGCAAAAGACAAATCGCATTCTTGAATCGTCACGGACCCGGACACAAGCTCTCACCGAGCGAAGTGCCGTTCGCGGCTAACGTCTTCGCCCTCAAACAGCTCGGGGTCCGTACGCTGCTCAGCAGCGGAGCCGTGGGATCCCTTCGAGACGAAATCGCTCCGGGACATTTGATCGTCGTCGATCAGTTCATTGACAAGACGCACAAGCGCACAAGCAGTTTTTTCACGGGCTATGGAGCGGTGCATTGTGAGATGGCCGAGCCGACCTGTGCGCGCCTGCGACAGATACTCATCGATACGGCAGGCGACATGACGGACGAGGGACGAGAGACGAGGGACGCAGGGGAGGCAACGCCGCATTCATCGTCTATCACCCGTCGTCCGTCGTCCATCGTGGTGCATCCTAAAGGCACCTACGTCTGCATGGAAGGGCCTCAGTTCTCCACGCGAGCCGAGTCGCTTATGCACCGGGCCTGGGGCGCCGACCTGATCGGGATGACGGCAATGCCGGAAGCTAAGTTGGCACGGGAGGCACAAATGTGCTATGCACTCGTGGCTCTGGCCAGCGATTACGATTGCTGGAAGCCCCACGATGAGAAAAATAAACAAACGCTTCTCCAGGAGATTCTTGGCAACGTACAGAAAGCGACAAACAATTGCCTGGAGCTTATCAAAGCCGCTTTGACAAGCGAGCGCGCATTGACCAGCGAGGACTGTCCGTGCCGAAGGAGTCTCGACCTGGCAGTTTGGACCGACCAGAGCCACATCAGTGCCGCCGATAAGGAACGATTGAAAGTGCTCTTCGAGTAGCCCGACTATTGAGAGGACAACCAAATGAAGGGACTCGCCTGGAAACGACTTGTCTTAACCGCTGGTTTGTTTGCGGCACTGACAGCCGGCTGCGGACAGCCGGAGCCGCCCAGCGTGAAACAGAGCCGGGCCATCGCTGCGGAAAATATCGAGCTCAAAAAACAAGTGCAGCGCCTCAGGCAAGAGCTTGACGAACTGAAAGAGCAGCACGCCAAAGAAATCAAGGCGCAGGCGAAGCTCCTTGCGCAGTGCGAGCAGGACAGAGACGAGTGGAAGGTGAAAGCCCAGCAGAATATCCGCAAGCAGGTGGCGCCGGTCCTGGACGCCGTCATAGACGAGACCGCGAAACTCCGCGAGGAAAATACCAAACTCAAAGCCCAAATCGAAAAGCTTCAGAAGGAAGCGGAAAAGTAACAGATTCTCCAGTCAGTGTTCGCTCGTTATGTCGATGGGGCGCACGCCTTCTGAACGGCCTTCACGCAATCACGCGATTTTTCCTGGGGGTCCTGTCTCTGCATGGCCGCGGCGACGAGACCGACGAACATCGGGTGCGGCCTGAGCGGTCGCGACGTCAGACACGGGTGGGCCTGGGTGCCGCAAAAATAAGGATGGGACGGCAATTCCAGGATTTGCATGATCGGCTGATCGGGCGCTTTACCCGAAAAGACCAGGCCGGCCTTCTCCAATCGCTCGATGTAGCGTGGATCGACCTCGTAGCGATGCCGAAATCGCATCCTGACCGTCTCCTTCCTGCCCAAAAGCTCCCACGCCATCGTATCGGGTTTGATCTCGATGTCCCTTCCACCGAGCCGCATGTTTCCGCCGAGACCCTCGATCTTCTTCTGCTCGGGGAGGATGTCGATTACCGGCTCGGAACAATCCGGCTCGATCTCCGTGCTGTTGGCCTGCGTCAGGCCGCACACGTTGCGGGCGAAATCGATCACGGCCATCTGGAAGCCAAGGCACAGCCCCAGGTAAGGCAGCTCGTTCTCGCGGGCGTAGCGGACACAGGCGATCTTGCCTTCCGAGCCGCGAGAGCCGAAACCGCCGGGGACGATGATGCCGTCCACGTCCGCCAGGTGCTCGGCGACGTTCTCGTCCGTGATGTCCGTCGTGTCAATCCACTTGATCCCCACGTTGCAGCCCAGAGCGATGCCGGCGTGTTCGAGGGCGTTGATGATGGAGGCGTAGCTGTCGCGCACGGACGTGTATTTGCCGGTGATGCCGATGGTGGCGCTATACTTGGCGGTGCCGATCTTGTCGGTGAAGTCGCACCAC
>CAYZAH010000332.1:0-5265 GCA_964475805.1 uncultured Pirellulales bacterium
ACAGAAGGAGACGGAACTCGGCGACGTGGGCGGCTTCGAGATATCCGCCGATCAGAAGAAGATGCTCGTTGCCTCCGGCGGCAAGTATGCGATCATCGATCTACCCAAATCGACCGTCGCAATGAAAAACGTGCTCGACCTGTCCGGCATGGAAGCGCACCTCGACAAGAAAAAGCAGTGGAACCAGATCTTCAACGAATGTTGGCGCCAGATGCGAGAGTTCTTCTACGTGCCCAACATGAACGGCGTTGACTGGCCCGCCATACGACGACGGTACGAACCCCTCGTTGCCTATGTAAACCACCGGCTCGATCTGACCTACGTCATCGGCGAGATGATTGGCGAGCTCAATTGCGGCCACACCTACGTCGGCGGCGGAGAGTATCCCAAGCCCAAGAGAATACCGATGGGCCTCCTCGGCGCCGAGCTGCAACGCGATCCGAAATCGGGATTCTACAAAATCGAGAAGATTCTGCGCGGCCAGAACTGGGACAAGGCCACGCGCTCCCCGCTGACCGAAATCGGAGTCGACGCCCACCAAGGCGATTACATTCTGGCCGTCGACGGCAAATCCACCGCCGACGCCATCGACATCTACCAGCTGCTCATCAACAAGGCGGGCAAACAGGTCACGCTCAAGCTCAATTCCGAGCCGAGCCGCAAAGGGGCGCGGGACGTCGTGGTTGTGCCGACGAACAGCGAGGAGGACCTCTACTACTACGATTGGGTGCAGACGAACATCGAGAAAGTCAGTGACGCCACCGACGACAAGATCGGTTATATTCACGTGCCCGACATGGGGCGCCGCGGTCTGAACGAGTTCGTGAAGTACTTCTACCCGCAGATTCGCAAGAAAGGTCTGATCATCGACGTGCGCGGCAACGGCGGCGGGAACGTCTCGCCCATGCTGATCGAGCGGCTCCGGCGGGAAGCCGTCATGATCGACTTTGCGAGAAACGGCGCGCCCGCGCCCGATCCGTCGGCCATGATCTATGGGCCGATGGTCTGCCTGTGCGACGAGTTTTCCGCCTCGGACGGCGACCTGTTCACCTATCGCTTCAAGCAGGACAAGCTGGGCAAGGTCATCGGCAAGCGGACCTGGGGCGGTGTCGTGGGCATTCGCGGCTCTCTGCCGTTGCTGGACGGCGGCTTCCTCAACAAGCCGGAATTCTCCCGTTACGACCTCGAGGGCAAGAAATGGATCATCGAAGGCCACGGCGTCGAGCCGGACATCACCGTCGATAACGACCCGGCCACCGAATACGCCGGAATCGACCAGCAGTTGGATAAGGCCATCGAGGTGATTCTCGAAGAATTGAAAACCCAGGAACGAGAAATACCCCCACTGCCGCCTTACCCGGTTAAGTGATCGGCGAGACAAAAAAGACTGGAAAAAAATAAAAATATGCAATGGAAACGTCCGATATGACGTCTGAATAAATGGCAGAACCATAGGGGTATCGGTGCGTACTTCTATAGTAAACGCTATGACGATGATGACCGGTGAGCTTCATGAACGATAGCCGTCGAAAAGCCTGGTGTCGTCAGCGGCTGATAGTGGCCGGGGTGGTTGTGTTGTCGATGGGAGGATGGGGGATGATTTTCGGCCAGTCCGACACCGAACGCGAGGCTGAAAAGACGCTCCGTGACCTCCAGATTGACGTGACGGCCCCCGAGCCCAATGCGAGTAAGCCCGATGTCTACAAGGCGCCCCCCAAGATTGTCGAACAAATCGTCGGCGGTGCGCCCGAGTGGAAGCTGTTCTATTTCTGCAGGTACCACACGTCGGACGAGCTGAAGGGCATTCTTCAAGAGCAATTCACGACCAAAGTCTTTGCGGCCAAGCCGAAACCGACGGAAACGACCGTCGCGAACTATACCGTCACGAGCAATTCCGCCACGAATCAGTTGATCGTAAGATGCCCCACGCGAGAGGACGTCGACGCGATACTCGAGACGCTCGACCTTGTCGACGTCCAACCCATTCAAGTGCGGATCAGTTGTCTGATCTCCGACATCTACGCGGACATGACGTTCGACCGGGAAACGACGATCGATATTGAAAACCTCTTCGGTGAAGGTGTTACCATGAAGCCTGGAGGCAACGCGTTCGGTGCCGACGTCCAACAGTTGATTATGGACGGCACCTCTCTTCCGGCGTTCCCGGGCGCCTCGCTGCGAGAGCTGCAGCGCTCCAGGATGGGTCTCAATGTCGGGTACTTGAGTACGAGTCACAACTTCACGGCTTTGGTGGATCTGCTTGAATCGAGGGGGTATCTGAAGATCCTGATGAATCCAACGCTTGAGGTCGTCAACGGCAAGACGGCCAAAGTTTCCGCAATGGAGCACGTGCCGATCGATACGATCACCATTCGCAGCACTCAGTCCGATTATCTCGAAAGCAGCACTCAATACGAGGACGTCGTCGATTCGCTTGAGATCACGCCCCACGTCTTTGCCGACGGCTACATCGGCCTGGAAACGGATATCATCCTCGGCGCGCGCAATACGCCCGACAGCGTCAAGCAGGTTCCGATCATCACCAAAAAGGAAATCACAAATAAAGAGAATCGCATTCGCGAGGGCCAGAGCCTGATCATCGGCGGGATGAGAAAGACGGCGGATTTCGGTGTGATTCGAGGCGTCCCTATCCTTAAGGACCTTCCGCTAATCGGCTTTCTCTTCTCCGGAGAAGATACTGAAAAACGCGCCATTGAAACCGTTTTCATACTCACCCCAACGATCTCGACCGGTGGCGGACCCAAGCAGAACGTCATGGCAGATATCCAGAGAAAGCATGATTCAAGCGCCAGCTCGGATCTGGGCGATCTGATTACGGATCCATTTGGGTTCAAAGCTCGCCGGGAGATTCAGGAGGACAGACTCCAGGAGGCTGAACGTGCCCGTCTCGAAGCACGGGCGGCGCAGGCACAGGCCCAAATCGACGTCCACGAGGCGAATACGCGGGCCGCAAAGGCCGAAGAGGAGTTGCAGAAAATGAAGGCCGAGGCGGCTCAGGCGAGCGCGGAGGCGGAGGCGAAGGCCAAAGAAGCGGAGGCGGCGATGGCCAAGGCGAAAGAGCTTCAGGCCGCGGCGGAGAAGGCCAAGGCCGAAGCGGAGGCAAAGGCCAAAGCCGCCGAGAAATCACAAACGAACCACTCAAAAAAACCTGGGACTGGGACCGAAGGGCCGCCCGCCTGAACAAGCACGTCCGAGGCGCAAAAATCCTGACTGAAAGACAACTCGAAAAAGCCCAAACCCCGGGCATCCTCTCCCGGCGACGCAGTCCGCCCTTAGTCGAATCTATGTTTGCGAAGCCTGTCAATTCTGTCTGAAATGCGGCAGAGAGCCGGACTCTGAGCGTTCAGATCGGGTCGTCACGTCAGAGTTCGTACAAACCAGAGGAGTCTGCCGACGAGTACGTAGCCGTAGATGACGACACCGAGCATCACCGGGATCGTGAGGACCCAAATGACGATGATAGCGAAAGACCGCGTGACTTCCTTGAAGTCGAACATCTCGCGCACGTCGCGAGGAAAGCGTCTAATGACCTCATAACACCACCAGAGGCCGAAGATGTAGATTGTCGCGATGGCCAGCTCAGTATACATCACGATTACCCCGTTTGCCCGTCGTCTGAGAGTCTCCTCGTTTATCGACTATTTGCCTCTGCGCATCGCACCTACTTCAGTATACGCTGGGGGAGTTCGTTATCTTCATTTATTTCGTGCCGTAATTCGCTCGGAGCAGACAAATGCAGGTTTGGTAGAAAGCAAGCTTGAAAATGCCAAATAGTGCAACGAGCGGTGCGGCCGCCAGCTTATATTAAGCGCGTACCTAATTGTCGACAATTCCATGTGGAGAATGCCGCTACGAATAGTCCCTACTTGCCGCTGAGCCAGTTGGGGCCGATGCTGATATCGACCTTGAGCGGAACGTCGAGCTTGATGGCGCCCGCCATGTGCTTTGTGATCCATGCGGCGTCGGTGTCAGCCTCATCCGTGGGCAACTCGAAAACGAGCTCGTCGTGGACTTGCAGCAGCATGGTCACGGGTAACGCCTCGGCCTCGATTTTTTCTTCAATAGACAGCATCGCGACTTTGATAAGATCAGATGCGGAGCCTTGAATGACGGTGTTGACGGCGAGCCGCTCGGCCTGTGCGCGTTTGTTCCCGTTCCTGCTGCTGAGGTTTGCGATGCGTCGGCGGCGATGAAGGATGGTCTCCGCGTAGCCGGTTTGCTTGGCGCTGGCGATGCATGCATCCATAAAATCTCTGATCGAATTGTAGCGAGCGTAATAGTCCTCAATAAACTTTTTGGCTTCGGCCTGCGATATCCCGACCGAACGTGACAATCCGAATGCCCCCTGGCCGTAGATGACGCCGAAATTAACCGCCTTCGAGCGAGATCGCATCTCGTGTGTCACCTCCTCGATGGGCACGCCGAAGATTTGCGACGCCACAAAGCGGTGGATGTCTTGATCGGCGGCGAAAGCGGCCCGCAGGGCCTCGTCCTTCGAGAAATGTGCCAGCAGCCGCAATTCGATCTGCGAATAGTCGGCGCTGAGAATGCAATCGCTCTTCTTCGCGGGCACGAACGCCGAGCGGACCCTGCTGCCCAGTTCGGTACGGATCGGGATGTTTTGCAGGTTCGGGCCGCTGGAGCTGAGCCGCCCGGTAGCCGCGATGGTCTGGTTGAAGGAGGCGTGTAACCGCCCCGTGCGCGGGTTGATGAGCGAGCCGAGCTTATCGACGTACGTAGTCTTCAATTTCGATAACATTCGATATTGGAGAACGAGTTCGATGATCGGGTGCTGCCCGACTAATCGTTCAAGTACGGCCGCGTCGGTGCTCCGTCCCGTCTTGCCTAAGCGAATCGGCGTCAGGCCGAGCCGGTCGAAAAGAATCTCGGCCAGTTGCTTGGGCGAATCGAGATTGAAAACCGCCCCGGCCTGCTCATAAATCTGCTCGGTCACAGTCTTGAGCGTCTTGTCGATCTCGCCCGACATCTTCCGCAGCACGCGCGTATCGAGCGAGACGCCGTTAAATTCCATCGCCGCCAGCACCGCCACCAACGGCATCTCTACGTCCTCGAAAAGTTTCTTGAGCAATGGCTCCTTTTCGAGCTTCTCCTCAAAATACTGGTACAACCGGAACGTGACATCGGCGTCTTCGGCGGAATATTCACACGCCGCCGCCGTATCGACCATATCGAATGTGAGCTGATTCTTGCCCTTGCCGATCAACGCCGAAATCGGGATGCACT
>CAYZAH010000333.1:0-5246 GCA_964475805.1 uncultured Pirellulales bacterium
CGAAGTACGCCAGATTCACCAGGCACGTCGAGTCGTCGATAATCAGACTGACCGGTGCGCGGTTCTGTGGATTGAGGACGGTCACGTCCGTGCTTTGTGCCGGCCGCTCGCCTTTGGGCTGCGCTATAGCGGGTATTCCATCCAGGACCGAACGGCCCGCTATCGTCGCCGCGGCGGCGGCTTTGAAAAGATCTCGTCTTGTTATAGCTTCTGGATTTTGCATCTTTTGTCTTCCTTACCGTGCTAAGACTACTATGGAATCAGACCCAAACCACCCAAGTTTACAGCATTTTGACAAAATTGCGCGCATTTCGTAATTTTTTTTCGTTGGCAAGAGAACACCGGATTGAAATAGGAGTAACTACTAATTAGTATTGGCTACTAAAACGAAAGCTGAGGGCCGTGGGCATTAGAGAAGTCGATCAAAGAGTTCGTGAGTTCGTGGACCGGTGTAGAAAGGCGGGGCGGAAGGTCACCGCCCAGCGCATAGCGGTCTACCGAGAGCTCATTTGCTCGGATGACCACCCTTCGGCGGAAATGTTATATCACAAGATCAAGAAGTCGTCTCCAAGCATATCGTTGGATACCGTCAACAGGACGCTCTTAACGTTGTATGAAATGGGTGAGACCTCGATGGTGGAAGGCACGGGGGACGCGAAGCGATTTGATGGCTCGTCGGCCAAGCACCAGCACTTTAGGTGCATCAAATGCAAGAGGATTATTGATTTTCATCACAAAGCCTTCGATGAGATCAAGATCCCCGAAAGTATCAGCAAGAAGTTCACGGTGCTCAAGAAGTCCGTATACCTTGAGGGAATATGCGACCAATGCCGGACGGGCCTGTGAGTTTTTTCGAGCAGAACCGGTAATTTTACCAGTAGCGTTGGACGTCCGGTCAGGGATAATGACGCAGACGGACAACCAGCAAGCGCATGCACAATCTGTATTGAAGCAAGAAGAAGAAAGTGAGGTAGTAATGGAGCTAAAGGGAAGTCAGACGGAGAAGAATCTGTTGGCGGGCTTCGCGGGCGAATCGCAGGCAAGGAACAGGTACACGTACTTTGCCAGCAAGGCGAAGAAGGAAGGGTACGAGCAAATCGCAGCCATTTTCGAGGAGACGGCCAACCAGGAGAAGGAGCACGCCAAGCGCGAATTCAAGTTCCTCAAAGGCGGGGAGGTGGAAATCACGGCCGCGTTTCCGGCGGGCACTATCGGCAGCACGGTGGAGAATTTGAAAGCCGCCGCGGCGGGTGAGCATTACGAGACGACAGAGATGTACCCTGGATTTGCGGAAGTAGCTGAAAAAGAAGGATTTACGGATATCGCCAAGGTGTTTCGGAGTATCGCTGTCGCGGAGAAACGCCACGAAAACAGGTATCTCGCTCTGGCCAAAAACATAACGGACGGCGTCGTTTTCAAGCGCGAAAAATCCGTCCGATGGGTCTGCAGAAACTGCGGCTATGTGCACGAAGGGCCGGAGGCCCCGGGCGTATGCCCAGCATGTGCGCACCCTCAAGCCCATTTCGAGATGGAAGCCGCCAATTACTGACGAGGTGTATAATGGAAGCTACACGAAGTACAGTCACATTCAAGGGAAACCCGCTGACATTAGTGGGTGAGTTGCCCAGGGTCGGCGCGCCGGCCCCGGATTTCCAGATCCTGGCCAACGATCTGTCGCTGGTGAAGTTGTCGGAGCTGAGCGGCAAAACGCGGGTCATTTGCTCGGTTCCTTCTCTGGACACGGCGGTCTGCGATACCGAGGTTCGAACGTTCAACAAACACGCGACGTCGCTCGGCGACGACGTGGTCGTCCTGGCGATCAGCATGGACCTGCCGTTCGCACAGCAGAGATGGTGCGGAGCGGCCGGCGTCAAGAACGTCCGAACGCTCTCGGACCACCGTGACGCTCAGTTCGGCAAAGCGTACGGCGTCCTCATAAAGGAGCTGCGACTTCTGGCTCGGGCCGTCTTTGTTGTAGACAAGAAGGGTGTGATTCGTTACATACAGGTCGTTGACGAAATGACGAATGAACCCGATTATGACGCGGCGTTACAAGCCGTGAGAGACGCGCAATGACAAGGAAGCTCAAGCCGGACGTTTACGCCGTCGGGGCCATCGACTGGGACGCAAGACTGTTCGACAGGCTTATTCCACTGCCGGACGGGACGAGTTACAACTCCTACTTGGTGCGGGCGAGTGAGAAGACGGCCTTGCTGGACACGGTTGATCCCACCAAAACGCAAGTCTTGCTCAACAATCTCGCCGACGTGGGTGTGGATAAGATCGACTACGTCATCGCCCACCACGGAGAGCAGGACCATTCGGGATCCCTCCCCGACGTGCTGCTGATTTATCCCGATGCGAAGGTCGTGACCAATCCCAAGTGCAAGCAGATGCTGATTGATCTGCTCGACGTCGAAGAGGAGAGGTTCATCACCGTCGAGGACGGCCAAGAGCTATCGTTGGGCAACAAGACGCTCCGATTCATCTACACGCCGTGGGTGCACTGGCCGGAGACGATGAGCACGTACGTTCCGGAAGACAAAATCCTGTTCTCTTGCGATTTCTTCGGCGCCCATCTTGCCACAAGCAATCTTTTCGCCGACGACGAGGCGACGGTCTACGAAGCGGCCAAGCGGTACTACGCGGAAATCATGATGCCATTTCGGAAGCCGATCAACTCCAACATCGCCAAGATCGACGATCTTAACGTGGAGATGATCGCCCCGAGTCATGGACCCGCGCACCGCAAGCCGGAATTTATCGTCGACGCTTACCGGGACTGGGCCGGCGACGCGGTCAAAAACGAAGTCGTGGTGGCATATGTCTCGATGCATGGCAGCACGGGCAAAATGGTCGCGCACCTGATGGACGCTCTGATCGAAAGAGGTATCCAGGTTAGGCAGTTCGAACTAACCACCATTGACGTGGGTAAGCTGGCGATGGCCCTGGTGGATGCCGCCACGGTGGTTATCGGTTCGCCAACGGTCCTGATCGGACCGCATCCAGCCGCAGCGTACGCCGCGTTTCTGGTCAACGCCCTTCGGCCGAAGGCCAGATTTGCTTCGATTGTGGGCTCTTACGGGTGGGGTAGTAAAGCCGTCGAACAATTGAAGGGGTTGATGACGAACCTCAAGGGTGAGGTTCTTGAACCTGTAATGACGAAAGGTGACCCGAAGGAAGCCGATTGGGCGGCCCTTGACAGGCTCGCCGATCAGATCCTCGCCAAACACAAGGAAGCCGGGATTGTACCTTAGAATCCATATCATAGTGAAAGGAATCGATTGTGGCTAAACAGATTCAGATCTACAAATGTAACATTTGCGGTAATATCGTGGAAGTTCTTCACGGAGGCGACGGCGAGCTGGTCTGCTGTAACGAGCCGATGGAGCTTCTGAATGAGAGAACCGCTGATACCGGCAAAGAAAAGCATGTCCCCGTGATCGAGAAAACCGACGGCGGCTACAAAGTGAAGGTCGGCGGTGTGCCTCATCCGATGGAGGAAAAGCACTATATCGAATGGATTGAGCTGCTGGCCGACGGCAAAGCCTATCGACAGTTTCTCAAGCCCGGAGCTGCCCCCGAAGCGATGTTCCAGATGCAAGCAAGCTCGGTCAGCGCCCGGGAGCATTGTAGTGTTCACGGTTTATGGAAGGGGTAGGTCATGATAAATAAGAAAATGGAAAAAGCGTTAAACGCTCAGGTCAACGCGGAACTCTATTCAGCCTATCTGTATCTGTCTATGGAGTCGTACTTCAAGTCGTTGAACCTGAATGGTTTTGCCAATTGGATGAGAGTCCAAACGCAGGAAGAAGTGACACACGCGACGAAGATTTATGACTTCCTCAACGAACGAGGCGGCAGGGCGCTGTTGAAAGCGATCGAGGGGCCCCCGACGACTTGGGACTCCCCGTTGGCAACGTTTGAGGCCGCCTATGCCCATGAACAGAAGGTAACGAGTTTGATCAACGACCTGGTGGATTTGGCAATCAAAGAGAAAGACCACGCAACAAACAACTTCCTGCAGTGGTTTGTCAACGAGCAGGTCGAGGAAGAAGCGTCCGCCGATGCCATCGTTCAACAGCTCAAGATAATGGCCGACGCACCGGGTGGCATATTCATGCTCGACCGCGAGTTGGCGCAGAGAGTCTTTACACCGCCCGCCACGACGGCAGAGTAGAAACAAGAGCTTGCCCAATTCCAGTCGGGGGGCTTGACTCCAACAAGTCTGGCAAGAAGCAAAGCAAGAGACGCTGTTTCGATTTGAACGATCCAGAAGAAGAGAAAGGTAATGTAAAAATGGATAAATCAAGAAAGTTAACCACGGCCTTTGGGATACCGGTCGGAGACGACCAAAACTCAATGACCGCCGGCAGCCGCGGTCCGGTGCTCATGCAAGACGCTCACTTACTTGAAAAACTGGCGCATTTCGATCGTGAACGAATTCCCGAGCGAGTTGTGCACGCAAAGGGAGCCGGCGCTGGTGGCTATTTCCAGGTCACCCAGGACGTGACGAAATATACGAGGGCTAAGTTTCTCTCAGAAGTGGGCAAGCAAACGGAAGTTTTTGCGCGGTTTTCCACCGTGGGTGGTGAAAAGGGTTCCGCAGATTCGGCGCGTGATCCACGCGGCTTCGCGGTGAAGTTCTACACAGAGGACGGGAATTACGACTTCGTGGGAAATAACACCCCTGTCTTCTTTATTCGCGATCCTCTGAAATTCGCCGACTTTATTCACACCCAGAAGCGACACCCGTCTACCAACTGCCCGGACCCGGATATGTTCTGGGATTTCCTTTCGTTGACGCCGGAATCCATCCACCAGGTTACGATCCTGTTCTCCGACCGGGGCACACCCGCCACGTACCGTAACATGAACGGCTACAGCAGCCATACCTTCAAATGGTACAACGCGAAGGGCGAAGCCTTCTGGGTGCAATATCACTTCAAGACTGACCAGGGCATCAAAAACCTCACGAGACAAGAGGCGACGTGCCTGGCCGGTGAGTGCCCCGATCATGCGACGAAAGACTTATATGACGCGATTGAACGGGGCGAATATCCGAGCTGGACATTGAAAATGCAAATCATGCCGGTCGAGAAGGCGAAGGACTACCGGTTCGATGTTTTCGACATCACCAAAGTCTGGCCTCACGGGGATTACCCCCTGATCGAGGTCGGCAAGCTGGTACTGGATCGCAATCCGAAGAACTACTTCGCCGAGGTCGAGCAAGCCGCTTTCTGTCC
>CAYZAH010000334.1:0-5243 GCA_964475805.1 uncultured Pirellulales bacterium
TCAGCGAGGCGAATCACGTGTTTGCCATTGAAATGGCCCGGTCCGGCCGGTTGGGTCCGATTCACACTGCCTACGCCGACATTCGCTGGCGCGACGGGCTGCGCCACGACTGGTTGCCGGCGGAGCCGGAACCGTCCAAGGACGAGCTGGACTGGGACGTCTGGATCGGCCCGTGTCCCTGGCGTCCTTACAACAAGGCGTATACGTTGGGAGGGTGGTATCACTTTTATGATTTCGCCACCGATGTCGCGATGTGGGGCGCGCACACGGTTATCCAAGCGCTGGCAGGGCTTGATATGTCAGACGTTTCCTTCATCGAGTTCGAGTTTGCCGGCCCGGACCAGACAATGGTCACGCGCTTGTCCAATGGGGTCAAGCTGGTTCTGTTCCGAGTCACCGGGTCGGTGTGGGAACCCTGCAAGTACTGGCACGGTGCGTGCGGTGAGCGATTCGACGGTCCCGAAGGATGGGTCGCGGCCGCCGACGGCTATGGCGCTCCTGATGTTTCGTCGCCGGCACTGTTGCGCGAATACAAGAACGTGGTGGCCGACTACGTGGGCCGGACAGGACGGCAGATGAACCACGTGCGGGATTTCTTCGACTGTATCCGGTCGCGCCGCCCCCCGGTGGCGAATCCTGATGTGATGTACCGGGCCATGTGTATCTGCCTGGCGGCGGACATCTGCGAGCGATTGAAGCGCAACCTGAAGTTCGATCTGAACAAGGCGGAGTTTGTCGGCGATCCCGAGGCCAACCGGATGCGGTGCCGCGCGATGCGCGCGCCCTACATGATCTAAGGCGGTTCGTCCGTCAATCTGTGTGCTTTGTGCCCCTTATTCTATTATGAGAGGAATAAACATGCGTATTTCCCATCTGTTTGTTGCTTTCATTTTGTTCGTTGGTTGTCATCCATCGGAGTCGCTCATGGTAAAACCTGTGCCCTATCGTCATTGGGAATCGAATTCGATTCAAAGCAACGGTATACGTTTGCATTATTGGCGTACCCCCCTTCGGGGAAAGCCTGTCATGATTATGGCTCACGGCATAACAGACTATGGCTTGAACTGGGCGACTTTTGCCGCTAAATTTGAGAATGAATACGATATCATCATGTATGACGCCCGAGGTCATGGTTTCTCGGAAAAGCCGGACGGACCCTATACGTTAGAGGCGCACATGCAAGACCTCGTCGGGCTCATCCGTGCCCTCGATATTAAAAAACCGATCCTCGTCGGCCATTCCATGGGCGGCTCCGTCGTCGCTCTCACGGCTGCCACATATCCGGATTTGCCGGCGGCTATCATATTGGAAGATCCGCCGATGGAAGAAGCGCTTGAAAAATTAACCGTGGATATTCTGCCGGACTGGAAGCAATGGGTTGCGAGCCAGGCAACGACACCCAAGTCAAAACTGATGAAGATGGCCCGAACGGAGTATCATCCCGGCTGGACGGAGTTCGAGTACGATCATTGGGCGGAATCGAAACGGTTGGTCGATCCCAATGTGATTGACATCCTAAAAGGGGATGGCTTTGGAAATCCGCGGGAAATCTTCCCCAAAATCGCCGCGCCAGCCCTGATTCTAAAGGCGGATGCCGAAGAAGAATATCGCAAGAGGCACCTTGCTTGTGCGGAGCTTCTGCCCAACGGCAAACTCATACATATCGAAGGCGCCAACCATCTCATTCGACACGACAAGCCGGACGAGATGGAAAAGGAAGTTCGGGCTTTTCTATCGTCAGCCGTTAACTCAATATGAAAAATATAATTTATTTCCATATTTTTCTCGAACCGGGGTGAGTGTTGCTGGTATAATGAAGCAATAGAGTAGTATATTCTCACGTCTCTCAAGAATATTCTCCCCTAAATAAAGATCGAGAGACACAGCTTATGCTCGATTGTGGGCCTAAGGAGTTCTATTGTGAGTACAGGAACAGTGAAATGGTTTAACGAGAAAAAAGGCTTCGGATTCATCACGCCGGAGGGCGGCGATGAGGACGTGTTCGTTCATCATTCGGAGGTCCGGATGAATGGCTACGCCACCCTCGCCGAGGGCCAGAAGGTCCAGTTCGACTTGGGCCAGGGGCAAAAAGGCCGGTCCTGCGCGACCAACGTTGTCCCCGCCTAACCCGAAGCAGCACGTCGTAAAAGCCAACGGGCTCCGTCAAAAGCCGGAGCCCGTTCAATTTCATCCTGGCGGCTGAATGTAGCCGTAATGGCGTGCCATCCAATAGGGCAGCAGCCACCAGACGCCGTCGCCTTCGGTGCGGCCACCGACCGGGACTGTCTCTTAACCTGGTCCGGCCGAGATCCCATCAATGATGATCGCGCATCCGCGCCACTCGCTCTCAAACGTTTCAAGACTGCACGTTCTGAGGCCAGTCAGTGGATCACCAACCGTCACCGTGGTTTCGGTCAATGACAGTACGGCCACGTAGTGGTCAATAAAGAAGCTGAATTTGACAATGGCGACAAAAGGCCCTTTGCCGAGCAGTTCGCGGACGCTTCGACAGTAAGCGGTGCGACAGGGAACCCCATAGTCGGAGCGCATTGCGTCACACAGCGAATCCATCGGCGTCCCGGTGAAGCGCGTCGTGTGTGCCCGCAGAGACAATGCTCCTTCCTCAGCAGGCACTCCAACGCTTCGCAATACCGTCACCGCCGCGGCCGGGCCGCAGTTGTAGCCGGTACTCTGAAGGCAAACGCCGTTGCCGTCGAGCATCGTTTTGAGTTCGGCAAGGTGAGAGTACTCCAAGGCAGGCATGAGAAACGGCAACACCGAGAAATAGAGGGTGAACAGAAACATCAAGACAACAACACAGAGCCGCTCGCGCCGCTGAGGGAGCCGGGACAGCGGTGTCGTCAGGAGCATTGTGCAAACGAGGGCCATTACCGCGAATTCCGTGCGGCCGGCCATGATCCATCTGAACGGCGGAATAAGCTCCATTCTTGGCAGCCAACGCGGCGTGGCAATCGCTGCGACAACCAACAAAGGAACTACGTACGCGACGACCCAGGCCCGGCTCCGTACACGCCAAAACTGCCGCCCGAGAAGGAATCCCGAGGTGGCGAGCAAACACGCACCCGCAGTCTGCAAAAGTGAAATAGCAACATACCCCATAGTGTTCCCGTGGCCCAACGCGAGCGCTCGCCCACGCCCTATCGAGGCGGTTGAATGTGGCCGTGATAGCGTCCTATCCAGTAGGGTAGCAGCCACCAGACGCCATCGCTTTCGGTGCGGCCGCCGTCGCCCTGCACGACTCTCCACGGATTCTCGTCCCAGCGGATAACGCCGCGCTCGCTCGGCGGCGGCAAACGATCCGTTTGAAGATGCTCCCATTCCGGCGTGCGCACGATATGGACGTCCTCGCGATGCGAGTTGTCTACCGTCCAACGAACGAGATCGAGTGACGCATCACGCAAGGATGCGATGGAGGCTTCCAGTTGAGGCGTTCCGCCGCATGCGCCGTAGATAAACTCGAAGAACGGGCTGCAATCGGCCTTCAACGCCGCGTACCAATGATCGACACTCTGACCATACAATTGTCGCAGCTTTGGGGCATCTTCGTGCATCATCAGACACGGATACGCCAGCGCGAGCAGCTCATCGTCGATGTGCGTGCGCCACGTGGGATTGGTCGTCTTAGCGTGCTTAACGTTGGAGGCGTAGTCATGCTCGTCGAGCAAACGCAAATACTCTTTTTGATAGCGCTCGTCGCCGGAAACGTGATAGGCCAGCTTCAGGTACGAGAGAATCTCCACCGAGTTTATTCCGCGTTCCGCTGCCCAGTCCGGGTCGTGATTGAGTTTTTCCGGCGCCCACACGCCCCACTTTGTGTGCGTGCCGTCCATGCCCCGGAGGACGTAGCCACCTTCGATGATGTAGTCGATAATATTACAGATGTGGCGAGCCACGCGCTAACGTTCCGTTTCGTCAGCGACAAGATCATAGTAGAACAAGTAGCCAAACATGTGCCCGGTAATCTCATCACTGCTCGTATCGCCTTTCCACAACCACTTGCCGTCGCCGGAGGGACGCCAATGCGTCTCAACTCTTTTCTCTCGCGGATTATCAACGACCATCTCGGCCCACTGCCGGTCGGATATCTTCCGGTTCGGGTCCGCCATCCTGGTCCAGGAGCTTGGAATGACCGTGCGTGCGACAAAGCCCGGTGTCCCCGTGACGGTCTGCAAGAAACGCAGTGCTTCAAACGCCCTCTTCGCATTGGCCTTCGCTTGCGGGTCCTTCGTGACCGCATAGCGGAAGCTCTCCATCGCCAGGTACATACCCGTATATTGCCCATCGTTGTCATCGTCGCGCGGCTGCCAGGTGCTCGTGTCACCAGGTGCGCGGAGCAGACATTTCTCCACAAGCCCGGGCGCCCGCACGTGCCGCGCCAGGCATACGTCGAGGAAGTGATTCGCTTTCCCAGCCAAGGTTATCGACCTGCGTTTGATCGCACTGACGCCGGCGCCGGTCGCGATCCAGGCCGTACCTTGCGAATCGAATGCGATGTCACGAACGTCGTCGCTGAGCAGCCAGCGCCGGCTGTGCCGAAGCGACCAGCCCCGTCCATCGTATCGCGTCACGCCGTGGTCGGTACCTATCCACATCAGGCCGTCAGGCGCCCGGGCCACGCATTGAACGGAAATGCTGGGCAATCCGTCCCCAAACGTGAACTGACCGATACGCTTCGCATCCCTGTAAACCGTTATCCCGCCGAGTCCACCGATCCAGAGTGTACCGTCCGGCGCGTAGGCGACGTCGTGAATATCCGGCCCGAGCAACTCCGACTGGCTTTGGTACAACTTGTAACCCGAATCCGTTTGATGATACAGACCCATTCCCGTCGCAATCCACAGCCCGCCGGACGTATCCGCCAGCACGGCGCGAAATTGCTTCGAGTAAGGCTTCCGTTCAAACGTGCAATTGTCACCGGCAACGCGCCACAGGCCACCTCCGCTCAATGCAATGATCTCATCGCCAAGGGCACACAATGCGGCGACCGGCTCGTCGATCTGCTTGAGTCTCTCCAAACCGTCTGCCGTCGCCCGGTACAGCCCATTCCACGCGCCGATCCAGGCAGTCCCAGCGCGGTCGATGGCCATATCATATACGGGACCCGCCTGGTCCTTTCTCATGAGTCTGATCCATTGCTTTGTGTCTCGGTCCAGCCGATACACACCGGCCCGCGTGCCCGCCCACACTCTACCGAGACGGTCGACAGCCACCGCACGCACGTC
>CAYZAH010000335.1:0-1637 GCA_964475805.1 uncultured Pirellulales bacterium
AACGAGATGATCGAGATGGCGGGCGGCGAAAATGCAATGGGTCCGACGGTTTATCAATATCCCCCAATCGGCGCCGAACAGGTCATCGCCTGCCGTCCGGACGTTATTATCGAATCCAATATGGGCCAGAAAGATTTGTCCACCCAACAAGCCGGCGCGCTGCAATATTGGAGCAGGTTTCGTAACGTGCCCGCCGTCGCCAACGGGCGAGTGGTCGTTATACCCGGGGACACGGTTTCCCGGCTTGGGCCGCGATTGTACGAGGGAACCGAAATGACCGCCCGGTGCATAAAACCTGAGCTATTCAGAAATTGACGCGATGAACCAACTGTTGACACCAAGAACACTGATCTTCAGGACCGTTGTGGCCCTCGTGCTGCTCGCAGCGGTCATGTTCGCGTGCCTGTTGGTCGGCAGTGAGAAGGTCTCACTGAGCGCGGCGTTCAGCGCGCCGAGTTCTCAAACGACATCCAATCCGGATTATGAGATCTTCGTGCGAATCAGACTGCCTCGAATCGTGCTGGCGTGCCTGGTGGGCGCCGCTCTGGCCTGTTCGGGTGTTGTCTTTCAGGCTCTCTTGCGAAACCCGCTTGCCGATCCTTACATTCTCGGCATATCGAGCGGAGCCGGCCTGGGGGCCATCATCGCGGTCATCAGCGGTCTGAACTGGACGCTGTGGGGACGGTCTCCCATCGCGGTTTTTGCCTTCATCGGCGCTCTTGGAACGGTCTGGTTAGTGTGGTTCCTCGGCCGGCTCACGGGCAAGTTCTACATCACCGGCCTGTTGCTCGCCGGGGTCGTGGTGAACGCCTTCTTCTCGGCAATGATCATGTTCCTGACGTCCGTATCCAAAGTGGAACAGGTCTATTCGACGATCCTCTGGCTCATGGGCAACATGACGGAGGAAGACTTCTTCGTCCTTTGGATTGGGACCGGGTGCGTGGTCGGGGGCATTGTGGCGTTGTATTTCATCAGCCCGCAACTCAACGCCCTGAGCTTCGGCCCTGAAGTAGCCCGAAGCATGGGCGTCAACACGGGCCGGACACGGACTCTTGCCTTTGCCATCGCGGCGGGGATTACAGCTATCGCGGTCAGCCTGAGCGGGCTCGTAGGATTCGTCGGGCTGGTCGTCCCACACGGTGTTCGACTCGTCTTCGGTCCCGACCATCGCCAGTTGCTACCTCTAAGCGCTATCGCCGGCGCGATATTCCTGGTTCTTGCTGATACCCTGGCCCGAACGATCGTCGCGCCGACCCAGTTGCCGGTCGGCGTGGTCACGGCCATTGTCGGCGGGCCTTTCTTTCTGGTCTTACTGGTCAGGTACAGCAGAAAGGTGAGCTGGCTAAGATGAGCGCCATCATGAAAATTGACAATGTGAGCTTCGGCTACCGCCCCGAGAGCTTAGTCCTCAGAAATGTTGGCTTCAGCGTCACGGCGGGCACGTTCCTGGCGATCATCGGGCCAAACGGCGCGGGCAAGAGCACGCTGATCGGGCTGATGTGCGGCGCGTTGAAAGCGAGATCGGGCACGATAACCATCGACGACAGGTCGATCGGATCGTACAACCCGCGGACCCTTGCGGCAAAAGTGGCTGTGGTGCGACAAGAGTACGGGCCCATTTTCGGCTTTTCAGTCGC
>CAYZAH010000335.1:1737-5225 GCA_964475805.1 uncultured Pirellulales bacterium
TGCTCAAGTCAGCGCAGCTCGAAAAAGGCAAGACCATCGTGACGGTCATACACGACATTAACCTGGCGGCGCAGTATTGCGACGCCGCTCTGCTTCTTGGCGCGGACGGCATGTACCGTCATGGCAACGTGAAGGACGTGTTGTCCACAGAGCAAATCAAGAGTATCTTCCAAGTCGAGGTTTTCGCCGGTGATATCGGCGGCGATCTGTTCTTTGTCCCCGTGGGCAAGCTGGCAAATTACCGGACACAAACCAAAAAGCACCCTGGAAAGGCACAATCGTAACCATCTACATTCAAAAGACTTGTGTCCATGTCGGCATTTTATCTTGAACATTATGACTACGTTGTCTATACTTATCCGACTTATGAACAGGCGCCCCTATAACTATAGGGAACGCTCATTGCCGTGCACGTGTCATGGTATTCGAATGGCCGGCTTGCCTGATACTGTCGATGAGCATCAGGGGTTAGAAAGGCAGACATAAAAGTGGCACAAAAACGTAAGAAGATAACCAGGAAGGAAGTCAGTGCAACCCGGAGGAGGAAACGCAGTCTTTCGGACGCCGATCTGGAACAGTTCAGGAAGATGCTGCTGGCAAAACGTAGGGAGATATTGAACAACGTAACCGAATTCGAGGACGAAGCCCTTAAGAAATCCCGGCTGGATGCCAGCGGAGACTTGTCGAGTATGCCGATCCATATGGCAGACCTCGGAACCGACAACTTTGAGCAGGAATTCGCCTTGGGCCTGATGGACAGCGAGAGAAAACTGCTCAGAGAGATCGACGAGGCGCTGGAACGCATCGAGAACAAGGTGTACGGCGTCTGCGAAGGTACGGGCAAGCCCATTCGCAAGGCCAGGTTGAAAGCCCAACCGTGGGCCCGGTACTGCGTTGAATACGCACGCATGCTGGAACAAGGACTCGCGGCTGAGCAGGAAGAATAAGCCCCCATATGGAATACCGATGTCCGGTCTGCCACAAGACTCTCAAAACCTCGGGCGAGAAACCCATCGAGCAGACGCCCTTCTTTCCCTTCTGTAGCCAACGGTGCAAACTGATTGACTTGGGCGCCTGGCTCGACGCCGAATACAAAATAGCTTCCGAACCTGAAGCGGAGGAATCCGAAGAAGCATCCGAGAACGTCCGCCGTGGATCAGAAGAGGAATGAGGGGTCGCATTCAAACACAAAATCTTATAGAATCTGTCGAAATCGACCGATAATATCCTATAAGTGATTGCGGTTGTTCTCTGTAAGCACAAAAACAATGGGTACTGTCTCGAAAGGGAGCAATATGGACAACGGCAAAGAATCTTCTCGGTTTTTTGACGATTTCTTCTTTCCAAGGATATTCCAGACTTTCCGGATGTCTATTCAGCCGACCAAGCTGATCATCACCTCCTTAGCCCTGGGGGTGATCTGCCTGGCTGGTCGGATTATGGACCTCAGCAAGACCGTCGTCGTTACGCCGGGATCGGGAACCGCGATGATGGAACAGCGTGTGCGGACTCCAGGTACAGCTCCCCGCACGAGGCCAAATGTCTCACAAGCGAAGCAAAGAGACAAGTCTACGGAACTGGACATATACGTTGCTAATCGCGACGCACTGGACAAGTATCTCGAAGCGTTCAAAGGAAGAACTGAAGGCGTTGGCGTGTTCTATGCTCTTTGGCATTTTTCCGCCAGCCGATTCCAGGGTGCAGTCGATTCGATATTTGCCTTTAATCTGCGCGGATTGTGGGAAAATATCGTAGGGTACGTCCACGCTTTGGGATGGGCGTTGAGGTATCATACTGTCTATTGTATCATCTTTTTGGTGATCGTGCTTGCCGTGATTTCCATTGCCGCGGGCGCGATCTGTCGAATTGCGGCCCTGCAGTTTGCCCGCGGCGAAAAACCCGGCCTGACCGAGGCGCTGCGATATAGCACAAAGAGGTTTGTCAGCCTTTTCGCCACGCCTTTGGCCCCATTCGGCATCATCGCTTTCATGGGTGTGTTCATCGTCCTTTTGGGGTTGATGGGCAACATTCCGTGGGTCGGGGAACTGATCGTCGGCCTCGGGATGCCGCTGGCCTTGTTAGCCGGGGCGTTGATTGCTGTCATCCTTATCGGCGCCGTCGCCGGATTCGGCATGATGTTTCCAGCGATTGCTTATGACGGCTCCGATTGCTTCGACGCGATCAGTCGGTCCTTCAGCTACGTTTATGCCAGACCGTGGCACATGCTCTTCTATACTTCCGTCGCGGCCGTCTACGGTTCCATCTGCTATACATTCGTTCGCCTCTTCGCGTATCTGTCGCTTTGGATTACACGTTTCTTCGTCCAAATCACTCTCTGGACGAATGACAGTGTGGGCAGGGCCAACAAGCTCACGGCGATCTGGCCCAAACCGGAGCTCGGACATCTACTCGGCCCTTCAGGGCCTCTACCGACAAGCCGGACGGAATCCGTAGGCGCATTCCTAATCTACCTGTTCCTGCTGGTCGTCCTCGGGCTGGTCGTTTCTTTCATCATTAGTTTCTACTTCTCCGCCAACACGATTATCTATTCTCTCATGCGAGGTAAGGTGGACAACACTCCCCGCGAGGATATCTATATGCCTTTTGAAGAGTCGGACACCGAACCGGTAATCCCCAGGAGCGAACCCCAGCAAAAAGAACAACCCTTGCCTGAGCCGGAATCACGAACGGAGCCGGACTCGCCCTCTTCGGAACAGTAACGCCGGAAAGGCTGTCCGCGAACAGACAGGGTTAGACGAAGTAGGCAGCGACGGCAGTGATGGAGAATCATGCCAGAGACAGACGTTAACACGCCGCGAGACGACAAACATCGGGATCTCCCTGAATCTTCGAATCGTCTGCGAGTTATGTTGCTTCGCTTCCGCAGGCCGTTAATTGTGCTGGCCCACATCGTTGCTTTTGCCCTCTCTCTGCTCTTGTCCTTCCTCGTCGTGCAAAACATGCGGTTCAAGAGCGAATGGCTCGCCTTGTACCCCGCGTTGCTCTTATTCTTTCTTCTTGTCAAGCTACCTGTCTTCGGGCTTTTCAAGCAGTATCGGGGTTGGTGGCGTTACATGGGCATATCGGACCTCCATGGGATGGTCCGGGCGTCCATTGTCAGCACGGCGGTCATCGTGAGCTTCTGGTTTGCCGTCAGCCGGATCGAGTCGATTCATCCGTATCTTCCCTCGGGTCTAGATCAGCCCGCCGAAGGCGTGTGCATCGCCGACATGTTTGCCACCGTTTTGCTGCTCGGAGGGTTGCGGATCGTCATTCGCCTCTACTACGAGGCCTTCCGAACGGCGGAAACGGGCCGGTTGACCCGGTTTCTCATTATCGGCGCCGGCAACGCGGGTGAGGCTCTTTTGCGAGAGATGAGCCGCATGCCCGTAGTTCAGTATCACGTTGTCGGCTTCATCGATGATGACCCGATCAAACAAGACGCGCACATTCATGGAATACCGGTTCTTGGCACGGTCGAACAGCTA
>CAYZAH010000336.1:0-5219 GCA_964475805.1 uncultured Pirellulales bacterium
ACTGCGACGCCTGGGCGATGCGGGCCGGCCAGTTTGTCTTTGGCTGGGTGGTCAATCCCCGGGCCGGCGTCGCGAAGGAATCCTTCACGATCTCCGACCTGCCCGACGGCTCCTATGATGTGCGATTGTACCGAACCTGGCGCGGCCGATACATGGACAGTCAAACGATTGAATGTCGCGACGGCAAGCTCACCTACACGATCCCCGAGCTAAAAACCGCCCGCGGCCACGCTCTCAACATAGGAAACGACGTCGCCTTCAAAATCACGCCGAAGAAGTGATCGGCGAAAATCATGCGGATAGCGCGCTTGACACTGTTTTGGGAGAACTTACCGTGAACGGGAATAGACTTCTTCTGGCGTCGAAAACAATCAGCGTTTTGTGTCTTCTATTGGTCTTCGGTGGATTGTCTGCGGCGAAGGACGATGGATATACCGATGTTGGCTCGCGGCGGGAACTGTTCATAGATCGCTATTTGATCGATCATCTCGATGGGGCTCGGCTGAGGCTGCATTCGCCGACGGATGAGGGGTCTGTGCTGAAGTTCGACGAGCCTTGGGAAGGGCCGTTCTGCGGGTATGTCACGGTCATCAAGGATCAGGATAAGTACCGGTTCTATTATCGGGGCTTGCCTCAGGCGGGGCGGGACGGCAGCAGCCGGGAGGTCACGTGCTACGCCGAATCGTCGGACGGCATCCACGTCGTCAAGCCGAAACTCGGTCTCTTCACGGTGCAAGGCTCCGCAACGAATAACGTGGTCCTGGCGGACGCCGCACCCGTCAATCACAATTTCAGTCCGTTTCTGGATACTCGGCCCGGCGTCCCGGCTGACGAGCATTTCAAGGCCCTGGGCGGCACGAAAAAGAGCGGCTTGATCGCCTACGTTTCCGCCGATGGGATCCACTGGAAGAGGCTTCAAGAAGAGCCGGTCTTCACCGAGGGGATTTTCGATTCACAGAACGTTTCTTTCTGGTCCGAGAGTGAAAAGTGCTATTTGTGCTACTTCCGCACCTGGTCGGGTACGGGCTATAAGGGTTTTCGCAGCGTCAGCCGGACCACGTCGAAGGATTTTGTGCACTGGACCGAGCCGGTCGAGATGAGCTTCGGCCAGACGCCGCGCGAGCATATTTACACGAATCAGACGCACCCTTATTTCCGGGCGCCTCATATCTATGTTGCTATCGCCGCTCGCTTCATGCCGGGCAGGCAGGTCCTCACCGCCGAGCAAGCTAAGCAACTGAACGTGAATCCCAACTATTTTAAGGATTGCTCGGACGCCGTTCTGATGACCTCTCGCGGAGGCAACGTTTACGACAGAACCTTCATGGAAGGTTTCATCCGGCCCGGTATCGGCCTACAGAACTGGGTCTCCCGCTCGAATTACCCCGCCCTGAACGTCGTGCAGACCGGCCCGGCGGAAATGTCGGTTTACGTCCAGCACGACTACGCCCAGCCGACGGCCCATCTGCGGCGTTATTCGCTGCGCCTCGACGGTTTCGCATCGGTGAGCACCCCTTACGCGGGCGGCGGTATGACGACCAAACCGCTTGTCTTCGCGGGCACGCGGCTTTTGCTCAATTTCGCCACGTCTGCCGCCGGTTCGATCCGCGTCGAAATCCAGGACGCCAACGGCACGCCCATCCCCGGCTATTCCGCCGCCGAGGCACAAGAACTGATCGGCAACTACATCGAGCATCCCGCGCGTTGGAAAAGTGGGACCGACGTGGGCGCCCTGGCCGGCAAACCCATCCGGCTGCATTTCACCATGAAAGACGCGGACCTGTATTCCATCCAGTTCAAGTAGCACGGGCGTCCCGCCCGTGGAACGTGGGCAAGATGCCCACGCTACGGTTGAGGCTGGAGCAAATCCAAAACGTTTGCCGATATAAATAAAGTGTTGCGCTACGGCTCTGAGTACTTCTTTTGAGGAGTCTGAAAAATGGTCAGAAGGCTACTTCTGGTTTTTGCTTTGGCAATGATGATATTTTCGCTCTTGGGGTGCCAGACGGTCCAGGGGATCGGCAAGGATATCACATCCGTTGGCAAAGCCGGCGAGAAACTCGTAGAAAAACCCTAAACCTGATTTACGATTTACAATTTGCGATTTTCGATTTGAAATCGGCAATCGTATCGCTTTTCAGTTAGTGCATCCGCGCTGAGAGGGGGATACATGGACCCAATGTGGCTCACGTGGGCCAAACAGCTTGCGGCTATTGCCCAAAACGGTTTGACCTTTTCGGAGAACGCCTACGACGTCGAGCGGTATGAGGCGATTCGCCGGATCGCAGCGGAGATGATGTCGGCCCAGTCAAACGTGGATACGCAGGCCGTGCTGGAGATTTTCACAAGAGAAGAGGGCTACGCCACACCCAAGGTGGACGTTCGCGGCGTGGTTTTCCGCGATGATAAGATTCTGTTAGTCAAAGAGAAGATCGACGGTGGCTGGACGCTGCCCGGCGGCTGGGCGGACCCGTGCCAGTCGCCATCAGAAGGCGTCGTCCGCGAAATCCGCGAAGAGTCCGGCTACGAGACGAAAGTCCGCAAGCTCCTGGCGGTCTACGACCGCGGCAAGCATCCGCACGTACCACTTATGCCGTTCCACATTTACAAGCTATTCATCCTGTGCGAGATTGTCGGCGGCTCGCCCCAGATAAGCCACGAAACAACAGCCGTGGATTTCTTCGCCGAGGATCAGATTCCCGATCTGTCGGTCTCGCGCGTTTTGCCTTTTCAGATCGCCCGGATGTTCGAGCATCATCGCGATCCCAGCCTGCCCACGGATTTTGATTGAGCGGGATAGCCTCTTTGTCACCGAGTCAGCGGGGACCGATCTCCCTTAGGATCAGAGCGTACACGCTAAGTCCGATGCACGTCAAACCCACGCTGAAGCACACCAGCGCGACGAGGTTGAACCCCGTTTTGATGAAAGATAACTCGAAGTAGGGTGACGCCGCGGCGCGTTTTTTGAGTAGAAGGCCGACCACGTAGGGCGGACACGCAACACCAAGCAGGCCGAGTCCCATCAAGAAGCTTCTGAGCGGGGCTTTGAAGGACGGTCCTTCCGTCGGGGGCAGGTAGTTCAGCACGACAAAGCACGTCGTCGCGACGACAACGCCCAGACCGAGAAAGACAAGCAGGACCTTTGTCCTGGCAAAGGCCTTGGGTCCCTTTCGCTCGATATTGTTTTCATCGGCCATCACTGCCATCCTCCACTAACTCGCAAAGATTGTCAAGGGACGACCATTTCAGTAAAATGAAATACCGTATCATGTTAGAGCAATGTCTGTGATGATCCTTTCCGGGAGCAGGGGCTTGTTTGTGAAGATGAGATATGTAATCAGCGTCTGTTGTGTGTTGTCCTCGACAATCGCGGTAGCGGGGATTGGTCCGGCGGCCAAGCAGGCGGCGGTCGAGATTCGACGGGAAGCTACGTTGCCGCCCAATGGTTCGACCGGCCGACCCTTGCCGTTAGTGAGCCACTGGAACATGGGCAGTCAGGGCCGGGGCTGGACGCCGGATTATCAGGTCGAATTGCTTGATGCCGGCCACCATATTTTGCCCTGGTTTAGCTGGCCGCAAGGAGACCCCGATGCCTCCGAGAAAAACGCCAAACGGTTCCACGACTATTACAATGCCTTGATCGACCGTTGTCGCACGCTTGGCTTGCCCATTTGCTTTCGGGGGACGCAGTGGGAGGCGATGCTTCTCGGCCGGGAGTATCGCGAGTTGCCTGCCGAGCAATGTCCCGCGGTGATCGGCGCTGATGGTAGGGTGATCCGCAAGCTCAGTCCTTTCGGGCCGATTGAGCCTTGGCGCGATCCGGCCCGCGCGTACGTGGACACCCCGGCGATGAAGGCGCTTCAGCGGATGTATTCCGATCCGCCTTTGGTTTTGTTTGTCTCCAACAATGAAGCGCCCGATTTGCGGTGGTATCAGGTGGAGTTATCCAAGCGTTACCTGGACAAGTATGGCAAGGGACGACCGGATTCGTTCAAGCGGGGGGTTGTGGCCAAAGGCTGGATGGAACGCTATCCGGTTATGTTCGAGGCGATGCGAAGCGCACTCGTCAATGACACGTGGAAGAAGAACGTACGGTTCGTGGGTTACGGGGCGTTCGGGCCGTCACATTTCGGGCGATGGCCGGGCTGGAAGGAGTATTCGCTCATCACCGACAAATGGACCAGCCCAAACTGGTATATTTGGGACGGCGCCAGCCCGTCTTACTACACGCATAACTGGAACGACAACCGCGATCATTGGGTCTGGTCCACCCAGGTACAGTCCATGAATTGGATTTTCCAGCTCGACGAGGCATGGAGAGTCAACCCGGATTTCTGGTGGGAGATTTCCCTCTGGGACGGCAACGCCTCGAATTGGACGCCGGATATGAAATGTACGCCGGAGGCGGTCAAGAAATCCAAGGCGTGCCAGTACATGCAGGATGGCCAGACCTATACGCCGGACCGTTACCAGGGCTGGGTTCAGTTCGGGATGTGGCTCTTGAGGCCGCGTGTCGTGCGGGAGTTTCGAGGGAGCACGACGCCGTTAGAGCCGTGGCGACCATTTTTCGAGCGTTTGCTGTTCGCGGTGGATCGCATCTATGCCAACGAGACGCTCCGGGACTTCTGGCGTCATGGCGTACTCGTGCCCAACCGCGCGCATCAACATCCCTACCAGGAGGACGTACCCGCCAAATACCGTGATGTGGATCGCTGGTTTCTGTTGGACACCAGTTTGGATTTGCCCCGACCCTGGGCGCTCAAGACCAACATCCCGGTCTTCAGCTTGGCCTTGGTGCTGGGTGACAAAGGAGCGCGGCGCTGGCTTGTGTACGCTCATTCACCGCTGGAGGACCGGCGGGACGTGACGATTACCGTGCCTGGATTCGGAAAGGTGACTATTGACGTGCCGCGTTCCGGTTCGTTTTATTTCGTCGATGAACACGAACAAAAGATAACACAGGTTGCCCATATCGCAGCCGGAAGCTTTTGATTTTGAGCGTTGCCCTTACTCTATAGGTTGCCGTGATTTGATCGCTTTGGAGTCAAGAGGGCTCCACACGCTGATGAAGTAGAAACTCAAGCCTGACAAGATAACCGTAGGCACCGATAGTACTGCTACAATCCCGGCGAACGAGTAGTCACTTACTAAAGATACATACACAATCCCACCATATACAAACGAAAGCACCGCTGTAGGCGCCATGATAGTGCGAAAGG
>CAYZAH010000337.1:0-5205 GCA_964475805.1 uncultured Pirellulales bacterium
CGCATACGGATCGGAGCCGTCGAGCGTGTAATAAATAATCGCGCCGTCGGTTTCGCTGGCGAGCGTCAAGGAGAACGGTGCATCGTAAAAGCCTCTTTCGTGACTGACCTCGACGCTGGAAACAACACCATCAAACACGCCGGCGTTTTCCGTCTGTGGACTGGGAATGCCGAAGACCCGCCAGTTATCGCCGGCGTCGGGATAGCGGCCGTAGGACATATCGGTCGTCTGCGCGCCAAAGGCAATGCTGTCGATCAGAGTCACGCCATCGCTATCGAACAGGCCAACCTCGTCGCCGGCGGCGTCGAGCTTGAAATTCGCGTGCAGGCCGGCATCGCTTGTGTCTTTGTCCGCCCAGATCAGCAGGTAGCCCCCCGCTGGAACAGTGGTCGCCGTCGGACTGTCGGAGGGAACGCGCCACTTTGCCGGAGTCGAAAGGTTGTCCGTCAGGTACATGCCAGCCAAGTTAACGGCGCCGGCGCTATAATTATAGATTTCGATCCAGTCCTCGTACTGGCCTTGCGGGTCCCTGACAGAATCGGTGTTCGACGCCATCAGCTCATTGATGACCAATGGGATTTCTTCCGCTTTCGCGGAGTGGATCAGACACAATATCACTATCAATACAAGCAATGAGATTTTGTTGAATCTCGACATGTTTCACTACCATCCAGTTCTATCGAAGGGGTTTACCTTGTGTTCTCGGGGGTCGGTGAGGCTGCCTGCCAATTGTCAGGATCGTTGCCGTAATCGGCAAGGGTTTTTCGCACGAGCGATTGGCCTGAGCCGTCGGCGCCGACCGGCCACAGGTCCACGGAGGCCGGACAGTTCTCAGGGTGTGACCCATCGCTGTAATTGACCTGGTCGATCCGGATGTAGTGCACCTCGTCATCGCCGTCAGTGTCGCCGGGCATGCTCAACTCGAGACTCTCACCTGCGTCGCTCAACTGGCCGTCATAAGGGCCGACAATCGTCTCGGCTTGTATACGCGGATATCTCTGGGAAAATGCTTCAGGGTGCTTGACCACAAAGAGATGTCCGCCTGCCGGGATTGTGACGGGCGCATCGGCCGGGAAGGTGAACTCGATCCCGCTCGTGAATTTCCACGGCGTCCCCGTGCCGTCATCGTATAACGTCACCGGCTCGACGCCGATATTTTGAAGCTTGATGTATTCGTATTGCTCGTTCGTAAAAGAGCTGCCCTCGGGCCAATCGGGATTGTACATAATTTCGCTGATGACAATCGGCCCGACCTTCGGATACGCGTTTTCCAAGCCGGGCGTCGGAGTCTCCATCGCCACGAAGTTGAAGTTGTCCGTGCTGGGTTTGTAGTAGCGTCCAATGGAAACGCCCGCTTCCGACGCTCCGAAGCTCTCGCTCCGGCGATAGCCCGTCAGAACGCCGCTCTGCGCGGAGCTAAGGTATACCGTTTCACCGTTGCCACTGAGGGCGAAAGGCTCATAGCAGCCGGCATCGTTCGGATTGCCGAAGTTCAGGTCCTCGTAGAAAACCAGATAGCCATATGGACCAATCGTTGTGCCTGGGGCGATCTCATATTTGAGGAGATTGCCGCCGCTATCGCTGAGGAACCAGCCACCCATGTCAATTGCCGCCCCGCTGGTATTGTACAGCTCGATCCAGTCGGGACCGGCGTCCGTCGAATTGGCCAGCACCTCGTTGATGACCACGTCACCCGGATTAGGGACGATACCGCTATCATCGTGGCCCGGTGAGCCTCCCGTCCAAGCGCTGGCACGCCATGAATTCTGGTCGTCCCAACTATTCGGGGCAGGATAGGTCGGATCGATGACCGTCAGAGAGAACCCTTCACTGTCCGTCAAGGGACGCCAGCTGTCGCGGAAGTTGAAGTCAAGAATCGTGCGACCGGCAGCATCGACTAACGTGATGCGCTCGCCGGCGTTGTTCAAGCTGCCTGTGTATTGGCCCGCAACGTTGACGCGGTTACTGTATCGGGCCTCGAAAGCCGTGCGGTCCTGAACGACAACGGTGTACTCGCCAGGGGCCAGATCGAGGCTCGGGAACGTAAAGTCGATTCCATTGGTGAAGCGGACCAAGTTTAGATTGATGGGTTCCGTTCCGATGTTCGTCAGCTCGATGAATTCCTCGTTCGGCTCGCCGGCGTCGGTCAAAGCCCGCGGATGGTACATGATCTCGCTGATACGAAGGTTTTCGGCCACCGGGCCGAAGGCGTAGACCGCCTTATTGAGCGCGCTCCAGGTATTGCCGCTCAATATCCTGGCCTTGACCCGCGTGCTCTCGGTCAGCGTGACCGGACTTGTATATCGCAGGGCGCCGACCGGTTCTTCGTTGTCGTCGCCCGTCTTGCCGATCAGCAATTCTGCGGAGATCAGAAAATCGGAGCTCGTCTTCGAGGAATTCAGACCATGAATCGCCAGCAGATTGCTCCCCTGCTGGAGCGTACCGAGAAAGGCGGACAGGTCGATGCTCTCGAACACAACGGCTTCGGCGTCGGAACGCGAAGCGGCCGCGCTGGAGTTCCAGTCGGGCTCGCCGTTGAAGTTCCGTCTGGCTACCTCGGCGCCGTTCAGGTAGGCCACAAACCCGTCATCGTACCGAATGTTCAGCGTCAAAAGATCGAAGTCACCTGCGCCACCAAACGTGAACGGAATGCGAATGTAACAGGTGGTATTGCTATTGTACATCTGTTGAGCGACGTCGAGGCTGAGGTATCCCTCATAGCCCGATTCCCTTTCGTATCCGACGCCGCCGGGCGAGCCGGTGCATCGCATCCAGCCCCTGTCGTTGTACTCCCGGTTATCCTTCCATGTGTCATCGATGGCACGGGTCGGAACGAGCACGCTCTTATCAGCACTCTCGGGCACGACCATGCCGGTCGAGCTTTGCAGAGTCTCCGACTGGAGCGGATCGTTACCGTCCAACGTGTAATAGATCGTCCCGTATCGGGCGCTCATGGTCACGTTGAGGCTTCCATCGAAATGGCCGCTTGGCGGATTGATGCTCGGCGGTGCGGCCCCGAGCTCGGAGGCGATTTGACCGTCCATCCATGTCAGGCGATCCTCAAGCCACTCTTTCATCCAATTGATCTCTTCGTCGTAGGTGTTGGCGATGAACCAGTTGGGCCAGACATAGCTGCCCAAGATGCGCCACCTCTCGAAGTTCCTCGCCTGCGCTTCGTCCAACAACGCGGCTGTCTCATCAATGTCCCCGAGCAGGCGGCTCGTTGCGAAAAGATTTCTCCGCAACTCGAACCATCGGTCGGCGTAGCGCATTCGGAACGCCGGGTCCTGGAACAGGCGGCGCCACCAGGGGTATTCAGAGTCACTAAGCTGGCTATAGTACCAACCCGTTGCCATCCAACCCTGAAGGTAGTTGGCGTTGCCGAGGGACAGATTGTAGTCCCAAACGGGCCCCATCTTCAGTTTGCCGCCTCGGTCCTTGTGCATGTACGTGCTGAGCCGGAAGCCGTCGATGTTCTTGCAAAGCTCGACAAGGATATGGTTGTCGATGAAAGAATCGACGTCGATGTACTTTGCATAACCATTGACGGGGTCGGCGAAATCCGCTCGATACAAGACCGTCTCGAACTCGTCGAGGTAGGTCTTGAGCCATTGCTGTTGCGGCGCCGTGATCTCCGTCCCCGACGGCTCCAGGTAAATGAGCGTTTGACCCGTGCTGGTTCTAAACGTCGGCTCCCCGGAGTCGAGCTTGTCTTTCTTGAAGATATAGCCCCCGGAGATTTCCGGCTCGCTGTTCTGGTTCGGCTTCAACTCGGCGATATCCACGCGATTCGAGCCGCGTTTGATCTTCTCCATCAGCACGTAAACACCCACGTAATCATCAGACGAGATTCCGCCGCCGTTCGTGTTCAAGAACACCTCGATCAGCCGCGTCCGCGGAGCATATCGACCGATAGCGTTGCTCCAGCGGTACGTCAGGTAATTTCGCATCAGAGACTTATCCGAATAAGGCCCTTGTAGAACCCAGTCGGATTCGGCGGGAAGGCCAAGGATGGAGACGTCCACGTCCTGGTCGTACTCGTCCCATGCCTCGAGGTGGTATTGCCTCTTGGCAAAGCCCGTCGAGCTCTTGCCGCGAACGTTGATCGCCATCCTGCCGGATAAGTCCGGCGGATCGGTCAGCCGGGCACGCCCCCCGACCGTCGTGTCAATGAAGCTAACAAAAGCCGGCGTTTGCGTCGTCTCATTGACACCTTTGTTGAACGTGTCAATGACGGCGATCGGCAGGTTGGAGCTAAAATCATACACGTCCAGATTCGGGAACAGGTACATTCGCGTTGTGACGTCGGAAGACCTCCAACCCGATTTGATCGCCCTGGCCCGCAGGTAAGTTGTTGAACTGATGGTGATCGGTCCCCTGTAGACCGTGCCTTGCGGGAAACGCCCGGCAGCAGTGGTGTCATACGGCTCGCTGCCGTCGAGCGTGTAGTAGATCACGACATCCTCAGTCGGCGTAGCGAGCGTGACGTGGAACGGTCTGTCGCAGAGACCCGAAGCCCGACTAAATTGGACGTCGGCGACGAAACCATCATATACTTCGACATTCGCCGCCCCCGGCGTGGGCGAGCCGAAGAAGCGTAGCTCTTGGCCGCCGTCGGGATAGCGGCCGCATGAAATGTCCGCGCTCTGCTTGTCAAAAATGATGCTGTCCATCATCGTTATGCCATCGGTGTCGAACAAGCCGATTTCTTCGCCACCGGCATCGAGTTTGAAGTCCGCATGCAGGCCAGCGTCCGTCGTGTCGCCATCAGCCCAGATCAATAGATATCCCCCGGCCGGAATGGTTGTCGCGGTCGGGTCCGTCTCGGGAATCTGCCATTTGGCAGGGACGGATAGGTCGTCCGTGAGATACATGCCACCCACGTCCGTGTCGTATACGCCGTAGTTGTAAATCTCGATCCAGTCGTCGTACTCGCCCTGCGGGTCCTGGACGCAACTGTTGTTCGACGCCATGAACTCGTTGATCGCCAGTAAGACTTGTCCCGGGCGTCGCTGCCCAACCGGTTCTGCCCCAAGGCTAAGCCCCCCTACCGAACCAATTAGGCATACGATCAGAGTCCAAGTACGCAGCAAGCTTCTTAGGCATCTAACCATTCGTTGACCGCTGCCTCCCGAGGTCCCGTCGCGCGAGAAGATATTACGCTCTTTTGGTCCCATAAGAAATGAGAATCATCCAAATGAACCT
>CAYZAH010000338.1:0-3759 GCA_964475805.1 uncultured Pirellulales bacterium
GCAGAAGGCTTCGAGCGGCGAATCAAGATTGCTGAAGGACCGATCCTCGCCCAACAGGATAGGCGGCCCGAGGTGGAATTTGTCACCTCTGATCTCAACCGGCAAGTTAATCCGGGCGAAAGACTCAGGCTCGATATTCAAGCTTATGACGATTTTGGGGCCAAACGGATCTACGTCACGAAGAAATCGGCGAGACCCGACAGTCCCGAAGAAACCGTCAAGACTTGGGAATATGAAGGTCCTCCCGGCAAGACGGAATCCCGTGAGAACCTGCTGCTGTCGATAGACGCCAGCGTGTTCAAGCCAGGCGATAGCTACGTCTTACAGGCTTTCTGCGAAGACTTCAGCCCGGCGGAAAACGTCGGCAAGTCAAAACCTCTCACGCTCCAGGTCAGATCACTCGACGAAATGACAATCTCCGGGGACGACCCGAACAGCGACGCCTTTGCGGAGTTGGACAAGGTTATCCAGGCCCAGCAGACGGCTCTGGGTGTCACTGTGAATCTCATGGCCAACCTCGACGATGTCGTCGATGCGAATCACACCGAGGCGGAGAATCTCGCGTCCATTAAGAATCATCTTTCGCAGATGAAACAAAAGCAAGAGAGCGTGGGCACTCACATGACCCGGGCCGAGCAGGTTTCCATCGAGCCTAAGCCGGAGTTCGTAGCGAAGCTGATCGAATTGAGGGACAACGAGCACGCGAGGATTCTGGAACGAATCGATGCGGCGGGGCAAACAGAGGCTATCAATCGCGATTCCGTCTCGCACTCTCTCAATTCGGTCGAAAAGCAGCAGGAGTATTTGCTCGATCAACTGCTCGCGCTTAAAGGGATCGTGGCCAAGAAGAGCCAGGTCGAGGCGGAGCAGGCCATGGCCGAACTGCTTGGTGAAAAGGATGAATCCCTGAGTCCGAGCATCGAAGAGACGCTGACCAACACGGTCAAAGAGCTTGACGAGTTCACTAGGCAACAAAAAGAGATCATGGAAAAACGCCAGATGGTTCAGGACAAGCCTCCGGAGGACTTTTCCGAAGAGGATCAGGAATTGCTGGAGGATTTGGCCATCGACCAATCGAAACTTGCAGAAGTCCTCGACAACGTGGTCAGCGATCTGAGCAATATGAATCTTCTCGATTTCGGCGATAGCCAGATGACCGAGTCGATGAAGAGCATATACGAGAAGGCGGAGGATCTGGCGGACAAAGCCGAGAAGGCCGCGGAAATGCGTGAGGCCAGACAGGATGCGTACCGGCTGGAGACGGAAGCAGTCGAGATGGCAGAAGAGTTGATGATTAACTGCGAGGCAACGCTCGGATTCCATGATGACATTCAATTCGTCGCCGAGATTCCCGAGGACGAGCAGTTGGTGGCGCCGTTAGCGGAGTTGCCGGCGGAACTGGAGGACCTCGTCGGCGATTTGATCACGCAGGAGGAAGAGATGCGACCGGAAGTCGAAGACATCGGCAGCTATCTCAATTCTCTGGATCACACGGCTGGGCCGGTCGCCGACGGAACCATCAGCAGCACCAGCGCCAAGGGTAAGACGGGCGACCAGAGACCGGAGGACAACGTCCTCGAAGGCCGAAGCGGGGCGGGCCGGAGCGGCATGTCCGATGGGCAGCTTGTGGAGCCGGTGGCGAAGGATCTCGACCAGAATGAGTACGGCTTGAGGGAACGCGTGTCGAATACGCCGCTTGAAAGCGGGCAGGTCGAAGACCAGGACGTCGGGGCAGCGACGGGCGGGACCGGCCTGGGCAAGACAACCGATGGCACGACGCAGTTCGGCATGGGCGGGAAACTGCCACCCAAAGTGCTGGAGATGATGCGCGAGAGCCTTCAGACCCAGCAGAATATCAGGCAGTCCTCGGAGGACGTTGTGACCGAATTGAAGCGTTACAATTTGTCTGTGACGGAGTTGGAAAGGTCGATTGAAGCCATGAAGAAGGTGGAGGAATCCATTCGGGAGGCGGATGGCATTGGAATCAGAAGTGCCTATGATGAAACCGTGAATGGCTTGAGAAAGTCGCACGGCGCTGTGGGCAAGCAGCTTTCGATGCAATATACGACAGACAAGACTCTGGCGAAGAAGCTCCAGAATATCATGTCCCGCAGGCAGGGTTTGAATTATAAGGGTTACGATCAAATGATTAGCGCCTATTTCGAGGCGTTAGCTCAAACAGAGGGCAAAGGCGAACCCGCGCAAAACAAGTGAGGTATCCCAATCTTTTCACGACGTCGAAGCGTATGATGACAACGGCCAAGAGGCATTTCAGATATTCTTTGTGCTGTGCAATGATCTTGTTTTCTTCCGCCGGTGTCCGCGCTGCAGACGCGCCCGCGTCGTCCGGCTGGCACGTGAAGAATGCTCCGATTCGATTTCACATCGAGAAGGACGACGATCAATCGCTGATTCCGGAAATCTCGCTTCTGGACTTTCCGCCGGACAAGAAATCGGAATCGGTGCAGAAATGGATCGAAGAGCACAGGTGGGGCGAACGGCGCCAATTCCAGGGAAAGCTCTGTCTGAATTGTCTACCGGCCTTCGGCTCAAACGGCTTCAAGTACAACCTCAACCGGGACTTCGCGCACTTCGTGTCCAGAGCGGGAATCTACGACAGTACCGACCCCAACACCGTGGTCGTTTTTGAAGTGCACGCCGACGACCGAGTCTTGTTTCGGTCGGAACCGGTCACCAGACGAAATCCGATGGTCGAAATCAACGTCGGAATACCACCTCGCAGCAAACAACTGAAACTTGTCGTCAAGACGGAAGAAGGGCGATTTCGCAACCGCGCCAGGTGGATCGATCCCGGATTTATCTTGCGCGGCAGATACCCGATGGTCTCTCTCGTGCGCATCTACGCGCCCGGCTACGATCCGTCGAGCTTCGAGCCGGAGATTATCGCGACAACAAGCGGGGAGAAAGTCAAAAGCCGGATACTATCCGTGGGGCAAGGCGAGGCGATGGACATTCTGTTTGAAAGTCCCGTCGGCAATCCGAGCTACTTGGTCTATTTGGTGCCGAAAAGCCGAAGCGGTGAAACAGATTCTTCATGGCAGCCCGAGGCCGGGCTTGTGCTTGAGACGCGATGGAGCAGGAAAGGTCTAAAGTCGTCCGACGGGCTGACGGGGTTTAAGGCGGCTTTCGATCGCGCCGAGCCGGTTGGTCGAAGCCTGGTAGACGACATTCAGCAAACGTTTCCGATTCATCGGTTGGTCGATGAACATGGCGTCCCTTCGCAGAAAGGGGGATTCGGATTCTACCGCTACACGGGTTACATCTTCGTCCCGCGCAAGGGCGAGTATGGATTCGCCACGATTTCACGTTGGGATTCTTACATCTCTATCGACGGCAAAGAGGTAGTGAGCTGGCCGGGAAAGCACGACATCCACGGGGGCCGCCGGGGCGAGAAGCAAGGGACAATCTCGCTCGATCGGGGCACGCACAAGCTGGAGTACTTCAATTACAGTGCGTGGGGGCAGATGTTTGCCCTGGCCGCGTGGGAGAAACCCGGGGAGGAGCTGAGGCCCATGACGAGGACGGATTTTCTTCCCCTCGGGCGATACAAGGCAACTCGCGCCAAAGTCAATGATCCGAGCAAGGTCTACGCCGCTTTCGAATGGTCGGACGTTGACGATTTCCGCCTCGAACAAGACGGTCCTTCATTTGTAACGATGCGATTCAAAGCCGTCCGGCCGGAGCGGCTGACTCGATATGACTACCGGTGGACGTTCGACGATGGGACCGTCGCGACCG
>CAYZAH010000338.1:3769-5201 GCA_964475805.1 uncultured Pirellulales bacterium
TCATGTTTTTCTGCGGCCGGCGCTGCGCACCGTGCAGCTCGACGTGTCGCTGGAACAAGAACATCTGGCTCACACCACCCAAGAAGTCCACGTTCACCCCGCGTGGGACAAATGTCTGACGTATATTGACAATATAGAGGATTATGACAAAACCATAAAGCAGCGTGCTCTCGACAAGGCCCCGCCCGACGACCTTGTGAATCTCTTCACGTTAGCTGAGATGGCGGATCGCCCCGATTGGAAGAGCCGGGCGGCTACCGTCATGAGTGGACACGTGGACAGATTAGTGCGTGAATCCGAGAATACGGATTTCATCGTAGATTTCGGCCAGTACCTTCTTTCTCCATCGCTCAAGGAGTATGAGAAAGCCCTCAGGTTGTTTGGCCGGCTCTTGGAGAAATCAGGCATAGACCCGTCCACGCGTCAACGGGCCGCGATCTGTCAAGCGGAGATCCTTGTGACTTACTTCGGAAGAAACGATGAAGCTCTAAAGGTACTCGACGAGTTGCAGATACAAAACGTCTCGTCGGGCAACTGGCGACGCCGCGCGACCGTGGCGAAGGCTGAGGCTATGTTGGCACTCGGCCAAGCAGCGGAGGCGGTCGATCTGGTTCGACCACTCAGCACTTCGTCCAACTCGACCGACGCCGCAAAGCAGCTTATTAAGCACGCGGGATTGATGCGGCACGCGAGACTTTTAGCCGGATTCAAGGACGATCCGAACCAGTTGGATTACGCTATGGCTGACATTGAAACGGTGATCGCCGAAGACCCTGTACAAGCCTTCTCGCCGGACTTGAATCTCATCAAACTCGACGTACGCCTCGCCCGAGGCGAATTCCAGGCTGCGTTCCATCTGACCGAGCGGCTCAAACAATTACAATTGAACGATTACGATATCGCCCAGGTCCTCGCCCGCCAGGTCGTCGCTTTATGCGGTCTAAAAGACATGGACAAAGCCAAATCCATCTATGCTCAACTCGCGAAAGACTACCCGTCCAGCCCCGCCATCCCCCAAGCCCGACAAGCCATCATCCAAGCGATTGGCCGGAAATAGCCCCAGTCAGTGAAGTTTGAAACCTCGAATTGACACAGATCCGAGTGGTTTGCAGAAAAGGCTGGATTATCGTACAGCGTGACAACTCTACTGTAATTGCCGGATAAAGACTACCAGGCCGCGTTGATCCTCACTCACGCCGAGAAACCACAAACGGACGTGGTGGGCTTTCATCCTCAGCAAGCGGTGGAAAAGTCGCTGAAGGCTTGGCTGACCATTGAGCCATTTCATCGCGCGCAATGACTGTCTGGCAGGGCAACCGGCCAAGCTCGAAGGAGGATATGACGTATCAGGTTTCGAGTATTTGAGTCACTTCAGACTCTATGCATTTCCTGTTGCTCTACTGGCTTGGGGTGTAGCCTAACCTGCCCCAGA
>CAYZAH010000339.1:0-5187 GCA_964475805.1 uncultured Pirellulales bacterium
TCTTCCACATGCGGCACCGACGATATTAGTCGCTTCGGAGTCATTCGTGCGGACGCTAACAGGTTGAAGGAATAAAAGTCATGCAAGAGAAATTGGACTTTTCGCTCCCGGAAAAAAAGGGCAGAAGCGCCGCCGCAACTTGGATTCTGATCGTTCTGCTTTTGATCCTGATCGGTTTGACCGCGGCGAATCTGGTCTCGAAATCAGGGAGCCTGCGGTCGGCGCCTCAGGCCGTAAGCTGGTCTTCGTCTCCCGAGCAGATCAAGCAATTAGCCACCAAGCTCGCTCAGCGCAACCTGTACGTACGGGCGGCGAAAGTCTGGGAAGACTATCTTGCAGCCGACAAGCTGACCGATTCGGAGCGAGCCAGGATTCTCTTTCAGGTCGGAACGCTTTTGCAGAAGGGGAGTCTCTACGATGAGGCGATTGAATACTTTTATCGCAGCGAAGGCGCAGCGGCGCTTGACGACCTCAAACCACAGATCAGCGCTCACATCAAGGATTGCTTTGAAGAGCTTGGCAAGTTTTCGGCTTTACGCTACGAGATGATGGATCGGACAAGCGTGGAAGCTGCTCCCTCGGCGGGCGCAAAGGTGGTCGCCGAGATAGGCGCGGAAAAGATAACCGAAGCCGACCTCGACGCCGCGATTGAGAGTGACATCGACAATCAACTCGAACCCGTGGCGCCGTTTATGACGAGTGAGCAACTCAACGAGCAAAAAAAGAAGATGCTCGAGCAATACAAAAATCCCCAAGCCAAACTACAGTATTTGCAATCCTGGCTCGCCCGGGAAGTCTTGTATCGTCAGGCTCTGGAGGACGGGCTGGCGGAAAAACCCGAGGCCAAGAAGCTCATCAACCAGTTGACGCGCAGCGCTCTGAGTCAGCTCCTCATGAACGACGAGCTGGCCAGCAAAATCCACATTACGCAGACCGACCTTCAGACCTACTACGCGGCGAACAAGGACAAGTACGTCGAGCCGGCCAAGGCGAAAATCAGCCATATTCTCGTCGATGATGAGCAGCAGGCCAAGGATCTGATCGGCCGGATCAAAAAGGATAAGGATTTCGGCGAGTTAGCTAAGCAGTTCTCGAAAGACGAAAAGACCAAGGAAGCAGGCGGCAAGATCGATACGGAGGTCGAAAAAGACTCTTTCGTTCCCGGCATCGGTGATTACGCAGAACTGAACCAGAAGATATTCGCTGCCAAGGCTCCACAAGTGCTGGACGAACCTTTCAAAACGGAGAAAGGGTTTGAGATTGTCAAAGTGGAAACGATCACCCCCGAACGCCAGAAACCGCTCGACGAGGTCGCGCAGCAAGTTATGTCGGCCCTTGCCAATCAGAAACGTCAGGAGGTTCAGAGTGAATTCGTCAAGCAAATGATGGACAAATACAACGTCATCGTCCACACGTCGGTTTTGACGGGCAAGGAGAACAACGAATCGGAAGAAGCTCCAGCTGGACCTGCCAAATGATGACTGTTGAAAGAAGGTATGAAACGACGCTCTGCTAAAAACCGGTTCGCTCTACTCTTGCTGCTTTGCGGCCTATTGCTCTGGGCCGGCACGGGCTGTGGGAAGAAAACGGGCGGCAATACCAAGAAACCAGCGTTCGAGATCGACAAGAAATATGAGAGAGGTCCTTTGACCGTTCACGTGCGGACCGACAAGGCGAAAATGACGATTGCCGAAACGGTGCTGCTGGAGCTTGAGGCGACGATCCAGCCGGGCTACGAAGTCCAGATGCCGAAGGTCGGCGAATTGCTCAAGGATTTTGGCATTGTCGATTGGGACAATCCCGGCGACAAGCTCGACCCGAATAACTGCGTCGTGCACACGTACCAGTACCGGCTCGAACCTTTTCTTTCCGGCACCTTTGCGATCCCGGCCTTTACGTTCGAGTTCCACGACGTGAACAACCCGGAAGAGAAGAAATATGAGCTGACCACCGAGCCGGTTGACATCGAAGTCACTTCATTGCTCGGCGAGCAGCGAGCCAATCTCAAGATAGAAGACATCGAAGGCGTTGTAGGCGTTCCACGGAAGGCTTCCTTCTGGTGGGTGTGGATGCTTGCCGTGATAGCGTTGACGGGCGCCGGCGCGGGTACCTGGCTCTACTTGCGGCGCAAGCGAGTCGCAAAATTGATCAGGCTTTTCAAGCCGGCTCACCAACTCGCTTACGAGCGGCTGCGAGCACTGGTCAAAGAAGACCTGGTCGCGGCGGGCAGGATCAAGGAATTCTACGAACGCATCAGCAATATTCTCAGGCACTACATCGAGCATCGCTTTGACCTGAGAGCGCCTGAAAGCACAACCGAAGAGTTCCTGGCGCAGCTTGCCCGTACCGACGTGCTGGCCGCCTCTGATAAAGAACGGCTGGGGGAATTCCTGGAACACTGCGATTTGGTGAAATTCGCCAAACACGAGCCGACAACCGAACAAATTCAGAAGACGTTCGACTTAGTAAAAGACTTCATCGAGAAAACGAAATCCGACGACCGCAAGGTCGATGTCACGGACATGGTCAGGTCCGAAGAAACCGTCGAGATAGGGAGCGCATAAATGCAATTGTACTCGCCCTGGGCATTAGTGTTGCTTTTGGTCGTGCCCGCGTTGGCCTATCTGATGCTGCGCAAAAGAGGCTCCGCTGCCGTCAGGTTCCCGAGCCTGACGGACATAAGAAACTGCTCTTTGTCGTGGCGGATTCGCTCCAGGCCGTTGCTGAAGGTGGCAAGGCTAATCGCCGTGGCGCTGCTCATTATGGCCCTGGCGCGTCCGAGGAAGGGAACGGTCCTTTCGGAAATCTCGACCGAGGGCGTCGCCATCGAAGCGGTGGTGGACCACTCCGGCAGCATGGAAACTGAGATGGACTATTTCGGGCAAAAGCTAAACCGGTTGGATGTCGTCAAGAAAGTCCTGGCCGACTTTATTGAGGGCGACAAAAAAGACCTGAAGGGCAGAAGCAACGATCTCGTCGGCCTGGTTACGTTTGCTCGATACGCCGACACGAAATGCCCTTTGGTGCACAGTCACAACGTTCTCACTGAGTTTTTGAAGAAGACCAATATTGTGAGCATCCGCAGCGAGGACGGCACGGCCATCGGGGACGCTATCGCCCTGGCCGCCGCGAGGCTGCGAAAGGCCGAAGAGGAAATCCACCAGCGAAAGGCACAATTAGCTTCAGCCGGTGAGGGAATCTCGGACAGCGACGACAACGGCTTCAAGATCAAAAGTAAGGTGATTATTCTGCTGACCGACGGCATGAATAATGCGGGCCAGTACAATCCACTGGAGGCCGCCGAGCTGGCAAAGAAATGGGGCATAAAGATATACACCATTGGCATTGGTTCAGGGCAAGCGTTTACGACGGTCCAAATGTTAGGCAGTACGTTCAAGATGCCGACCGGCCAGGACCTCGACGAAGGTTTGCTCAAGACAATCGCGGAAAACACGGGCGGCTTCTACGGCCGGGCCGACAACGCGAAGACGCTTCACACAATTGTCGAGAAAATCGACAATCTGGAAAAGACCAAGGTTAAGTCCATTCAGTATACGCAATTCGCTGAGCGTTTCGGACCCTGGACGTTAGCCGCATTGCTGGTCCTGGGCGCGGAAATGTTAACGAGCTGTACCGTATTTCGAAAGATACCGTAAGACGACAACCATGAACCTGGGAAATGACAAAGCGTTGTGGCTGCTTTTCGCCGTACCGGTGGTGCTGGTTCCGGCGTACCTCTGGTGCTTCTGGCAAAAGAACAGGGCGCTGAAAATATTGGCCAATAGCGAGATGCTCAAGAAGATCAACAATGCCGTCAGTCTGAAACGGCAAATCTTCAAAGCGTTCTTACTGCTGGCGGCCTTTGTCAGCATTGTCGTGGCCCTGACCGAGCCGAAGTGGAATCCACAGGCCCAGAAGATCAGGCGACAAGGCCGCGATATCTGCATATTGCTCGACACGTCCCGGTCCATGTTAGCTGAGGACATCAAGCCGAGCCGGCTCGAACGCTCGAAGATCGCCATCGCCGACCTTCTGGAAACGCTGGCCGGCGACCGAATTGCGCTGGTGACGTTTGCAGGCAACAGCACTGTTAAATGTCCCCTGACCCAGGATTACGCCTTTGTCAGAATGGCGCTGGCGGACATTTCCACCGAGAGCACCAGCCGGGGCGGTACGATGATCGGCGACGCGATCCGCAAGGCCACTGAGGAGGTCTTCGACAAGCAAAGCCGCAAGTACAAAGACATCATTCTGATCACGGACGGCGAGGAGCACGAAGGCGCCGAGAGCTTCCCGGTTCAGGCGGCGGAAAAGGCCGCAGCCGAGGGTATACGAATCATCGCCATCGGATTGGGCGACGAGAATGAAGGCTCACGCATCCCGATTACCGGCCCGAACGGCGAAAAGACCTTCCTGAAATACAAGGGCGAAGAGGTCTGGTCCAAGCTGGGCGGCGATCTGTTGAGGAATATCGCCTACGTCACCGAGGGCGGGAAATACTTGTCCGTCGGGCCGGGCACGACCCTGGACTTGGGGCAGATTTACGAGAACTTGATCGCGTCAGCCGCAAAACGCGAGCTTGAATCCACAACGATGCTAAAATACGATGAGAAATTCCAGGTATTCGTCGCCTTGGGATTGATCCTTCTTATTTGTGAGGCTTTGATCAGTGAACGCAAGAGAGCTTAAGACAATTCTACGGGTAGTGCTGGTTCTGGCTTCGGTTCAGGCCGCTTCCGCTGAATCCGTCAGAGAGGCTACGTCGCAAGGTAACAAGCTGTACGCGCAGGGGAATTTCAACGAGGCCATCAATCAATACGACCAGGCCCTTGTGGAATCCCCTCAAGCGCTGGAGCCGAAATTCGACAAGGCCAACAGCTATTACAGGCTCGACGATCTCAGCAACGCGATGGATTTGTACAGGCAGGTCGCCACTGAGAGTAAGGACATGAAATTAGTCGCGAAGGCCAAGTACAACCTCGGCAACACGTATTTCCAGCAAGGGTCCAAGCAAAAGGACTCGGACCCGCGAAAGGCCATCAAGGATATGGAGACGGCTATCAGCTCGTGGCGGGGCGCGCTGGATATTGAGCCCAAGGATACGAAGGCGGCCAAGAATATCGAGGTCGCCCGCCTGACGATCAAGGACCTGATCGACCAGCTCAACAAGCAGAAGAAAGACCCGAA
>CAYZAH010000340.1:0-5186 GCA_964475805.1 uncultured Pirellulales bacterium
CCGTGGCGGGCGAATACGTCTTTACCGTCGCGATCAGTGACGGCCTGAACGTCGTCACTCGCGACGTCACGTTCAACGTGTTCGCGGACAATCAGCCGCCCTACGTCCTCGACGTCCATAACCGGCTGCCGGTAAGGATGACGCTGCCGGATAGCAGCACGCAGTTGCGTTGCGCCGGCCTTGATCTGGAGGGTGATCCCCTTTCGTTCCGCTGGACGCTGACCAGCCAGCCCGCCGGGGCGTCTGCATCGTTGGCCGCTCCCACGGCGACAAATTGCCAGGTGACGGGCATGACCGTTGCGGGGGACTACGTCTTTACGGTTGAAGTAAGTGACCCAACGCACACCGTCGTGCGAGAATTGACTGTGCCGGTCTATCCGGCAAATCCCTCGGCGCCGACGATATCGAGCGCGATGGCCTCACCCGCCACGGTCGCCCTCGGTGCCGGCGGCACCCACCTTGCGGCAACCACACGCGACGCCGACGGCGATCCCATCAGCCATTGGTGGTCGGTCAAGAGCAAGCCAGCCGGCGCGTCGCCCGTGTTCTCGGCCCAAAGCTCAACTAACACGGACGTCACAGGCCTGACGGAGCCCGGCGTGTACGTCTTCACGCTCAGCGCGGTCGACCGGACCAAGTTTGCCAAGCGCGACGTCACCGTAACCGTCCTTGACAGTGGAAGAAATTAGATGGGTCTGTAGAGTACGCAAATTCCGTTTTTGCACACGCGGAAATGCTCAGAAGTTGAACCTGTCTTTGAAAACGGTTTTGAAATCGTAGACGTTGTCGAAGTCTTCTATCGAGTCGGTGGGCTGGGCGCTCATCCACTCGTTGCCGATCATCAGCCAGACGATCTGGCCGAAGTCGCTCGTCGACTTGATGCCCCAGGACGTGAGGACGAGCATGGCCAGCCGACCCCACTTTTCGATAGCCAGCTTTCTCAGGCCGTGGCAGAGCACCTCGCCGCTGACGTGCTTCGGCTCGGAGGCCACGTTCTTGGCTGTATACCCAAGCCCCTCATAGACGAACTTCACCCCCGCGGCGTTGTACCGCCCATCCTCCGACGCAACTTGTTCAAGATTCTTCTTCATTCCCAAGACCCAGTTCGACAATCTATAAGCAAGGCGATGCACATCTCACGCTAAACTCTGATACTCCATTTTAGAGCTTCCACGCGCTGGCGTCAACGATATAAGCTCTTGACGCGAGGGGCTTTGTTTTGGACAATCCGGTATCGGCCTAATGGAACTCGATGCAAACGATTGAAAGGTACACTTCAATGTTGAGGAAAATTCTTTGTTTGTCTTTGCTGCTGGCAAGTCCGGCGATTGCCGCCCGGGGAAGCGATTATCTTAACTCCACGTATGGAGAGCAGCTTGGCGGCTCGACTGAAAAGGTCGGTTTATGGTGGGCCTCGTCCGGATGGAAAATAAGCCCCGATAAGCCTGTGCCCGAAGCGAAAGGCGAGGCGATAATCATACGCGCCGCCCGCAATGAAGCCGAGGCGGCACAGTTGGTCGTCCGACCGACGTTTCGTCTTAGAAATCTTACATTGAGCACCCTCACATTCGACGGGCCGGGAAAGTTTGTCATTCCCCAAGAGAACATCCAGATACTCAAAGTGCAATACGTGAACGTCACGAAACCGACCGACAAGAGCTCGACGCCTGGTCTTTGGCCCGACCCACTGCCCCCGTTAGAGGGTCCCATTGATCTCGAAGCAAACAAGAACCAGCCATTCTGGATTCGTGTGAAGATACCGCGCGACGCTCCGGCGGGAACCTATGCGGGATATATCGTCCTCAGTGGAGACAACTACGACCGCAACATAACTGTTTACGTGAAGGTGTACGACTTCGTGCTGCCCGACCAGATGACCTGCACGACCGCCTTCGGCTTCTCGACGGGCAACGTCTTTCACTACCAGAGACTAACCACCGAGGAACAGAAGCGCCAGGTCATTGACAAATACTGGGCGAATTACAGTGCCCATCACATCTCGCCCTACGACCCGGCACCGATGGACCGAATCAAAGTCACCTGGCCCGATGTCGAACCGCCCGTCTTCGACAAGTTCGCGAATTGGGAGGGTCTGCGGATCGTTCACAACGAGACGCACTCCGGCAACGGCGCCCTGTTAGCCTACGATGACGATCCGAAAGGCAACGTCACCATCTCGTACGAGCCGCTCATCCGAATCCCCGCCGGCGGCCTGGACGTGCGATTCTGGTATCGGACCGCCGTGCCGGGCCATCGCTTCGGAATCGCACTCAACCATTACGACAAGGACGGCAAATGGATGTCGGGCAAGAACAACGACATGACCTTGAAGGGCGACGGGACGTGGCAACTGTTCGAGGCCCAAATCAAGGATTTTCCCAAAGGCGCCGTGTTCGTCAGACCGATGATCCGGGCGACGACCTGGTCCGACGCGGGCGAGCAGATCGGGTTAGTATGGTTCGATGACGTGTCGATAAAGGACGCGACCACCGGCAAGGAGCTGATCAAAGGCGGCGATTTCGACGTCGTCAAGCGGACTAAGCTTGTCGCCCCGGCCGACAAACTGAAAGCGACGTTCGACTTCACCGCCTGGGACCGGGCGATGGCCAGGGCCATCGATCATTACAAGTTCAACTCGTTTCGCCTGGGAATCCCGGGCCTGGGCGGCGGGACGTTCCACGCGATTACCGAGCCGTCTCTCTTGGGTTTCAAAGAGGACGACCCGGAGTATCCCATCCTCCTGAAATCGTATTGCAGCCAGATCCAGGAGCACTTGGAGGAGAAAGGCTGGCTGGACGAGGCGTTTATCTATTGGTTCGATGAGCCGAGCCCCGACCAGTACGCCTTCGTGATGAACGGTTTCGAGAAGCTCAAAAAGTACTGCCCGAAGATCGCCCGAATGTTGACCGAACAGCCCGAGCCGCAGCTCGAAGGCGGGCCGAACATTTATTGCGTGATCTCCAATCTATACCGGCCCGAGGCCGCTCAGAAGCGCCGGGCCTTCGGAGACAAGTTCTGGTGGTATATTTGCACGGGGCCGAAAGCGCCGTATTGCACGCTCTTCATCGACCATCCGGGGACCGAGCTGCGCGTCTGGCTATGGCAAACCTGGCAACGCAACATCGAGGGCATCCTCGTATGGCAGACGAACTACTGGACCAGCACGGCTGCGTATCCTGATTCCGCAAATCCGCAAAATCCCTACGAGGACCCGATGGGCTGGCGTTCCGGCTACAGCACGCCCAAGGGCGAGAAACGGCCCTGGGGCAACGGCGACGGGCGATTCATCTATCCGCCGGTAGCCGCTGCGAACGCGCATCCGTCGGGGCCCGTCCTGGAGGGACCCGTGGACAGCATCCGCTGGGAGATGCTCCGCGACGGCATCGAGGATTACGAGTACCTGGTCATTCTGAAAAGGTTGATCGAGGAAAAGAGAGACAAGCTCACTCGCAATCAACAACAGGAATATGCTGACTTGCTCGAAGTGCCTGGGGACATCACAAGCGACATGACCACCTTCACCAAGGACCCGGCCCCCATCGAAAGACGCCGCGACGAAGTGGCGCGGGCGATAGCAGTGCTGAGGAGGTTCTGAGTACACGGCGTTTCTATTCGTGAACACTTAGGCATAGGTACGTCGGCAGTGGGAACGAGTAGTTAGAATGGGAAGAAAGTGGGTCGAGCTGTGAACGGCAGGTGGTGAGTGGATCGGCCACCGGGCACTCACCCCTCTCCTGCACATACATTGCCCAACTCACTACCTGACCTCACCGCCACAACACTGCCAAGAAAGCAGGGTCTCGCTGTTAGGTGGTCATCCTATGGCTCCGTCATTATGGCGGGTCGGGTATAGCAATTTTGCCGGGCGTGTGTTAATGTTTTTGGCATGTATAGCTTTTTGCAGGGACGGCTGGTGGCCGTGCGGGTTGTGCTGCTTTTGGCCGCCGGCATTTTGATTGGTATCGGGATCGCGACGATTTATTCGGTCGGCAATCCGGCTGAATCGAGTCCGGCCGGACCGAGCAGCGACATGAGCAGCTACTGGCAAAAGCAGATACTCTTTGTCGTGATCGGCCTGGTCGGCTTCATCGCCGTCAATGCGATAAACTACCGGCGTTTCGGGCAGGCAAGCTACTGGATTTTCGGCGGGGTGCTTGTGCTTCTGATAGCTCTGCTCTTCAGCAAGTACGTGGTCGAGCTGCCCTTCGCCAGGCCGAGAGCCGCGACATATCGCTGGATATGGCTCAGCATCGGCGGCCACGACCTGCCCTCCATTCAGCCGTCGGAGTTCTGCAAATTAGCTTATGTGCTGGCCTTGGCGTGGTACTTGAGGTATCGGAGCAATTACCGCAGGTTCAAGGGGCTGATCGGGCCGTTCGCGTTGGCGCTGGTGCCGATGGTTTTGATATTGCCCGAGCCGGACCTCGGAACCGTGCTTCTGCTGATGCCGATCCTGTTCACCATGCTGTTCGTAGCCGGGGCGAAGGTCAGGCATCTGCTGCTGATCGTGCTCATGGCCCTCATGGTCAGCCCGCTGCTATGGTACAAGATGCGGCCGTACCAGCGCATCCGAATCAGCAGCGTGCTGCTGCAAAACGCATGGCTTCGCGGGGAGGCCGAGACGCATCCGTGGCTGGGCCGGCTCCTTGTCGGAACGAGGTTCAGCGAGAGCAAATGGAAGAGCGATTGGGGCTGGCACCTGATTCGCTCGAAGTACGCCGTCGCTTCTGGCGGCGCGACGGGCTACGGATTCCGCCGCGGCCCGTTCGTCAAGTACGACTTTCTTAGAGCGAGGCACAACGATTTCATCTTCGCCATCGTGGCCCAGCAATGGGGCTTCTGGGGTTGCGTGGCGACGCTCGGGCTTTACGTTATCATTGTCGTTTGCGGGCTGGAGATCGCTGCGAACAATACCGATCCGTTCGGACGATTGCTCGCGGTCGGCATCGTCGCGATCTTCGTCGTCGAGGTTCTTATCAACGTGAGCATGACCGTGGGTCTAATGCCGATCACGGGCCTGACGTTACCTTTGGTCAGCTACGGCGGGTCGAGCCTCGTGGTCAGTTTGATGTGCGTCGGCTTTTTGAACAATATCGGGCGCTGCAGGCCGTTTACGGTGGCGCCGAAAAGGTGAGTCAATTTCACGAATTTGTCTAATCCAACAGTCGTCTGTTTCCCGACGAAAG
>CAYZAH010000341.1:0-5169 GCA_964475805.1 uncultured Pirellulales bacterium
CATTCGACGTTGCCGTTGATCGTTCCATCGTTGCCGTTTCCCGTGACGTCCGAGACGGCGGTCCCTTTGCCCTCCTCGAACGGCCAATAGGCAATCAATTCCGCACGGGAGGTACTCGCGCAGATGCTCAGGACCGTCAACATCGCAGCAAACCAAATTGTTCTTCGATACATGATAGTCCTCCTTCAAAAGAGGTTCTTCATTCGGAACAGCTCCCACAAAGACAAAGGGGCCTATACCGATCACATCGGTATAGGCCCCGAGTTTATGCCCGTCTTGTCGTCGCTTCACGAGAAGCGGCCCGCCGGCGATATCGCGCTACTGACTCAGCCGGATATCGTCGATGTATACCGTCCCTGAGCCGCCGGCCGCCGTCATGCCGGACTTGGTGCCCACACCGATCATGACCTTGTCAACGTTGTTCAAGTTGACGCCCTTGTCGGCAAAGGCTTGCAGCGGGATGATCCACTGCGTCCAGTCGTTCATCTGGGTGGCGGCGGGATCGTCGTTGGCCACCACCGCGGGCGAGCCGGAGCTGTTCGCCAATGCGACGTACATCGGTTCGGCGGCATTCGCCTTGCTCCCCGCGAACCAAAGCGTCAACGCGGTGACATCGGCTTGCGTCCAGTCGCGCAGAGATGTCAACGTCATCGTTGCCTCGGAGTTGGACACGCCGGCCTCGTTGACGTACAAGAGCGGCATAGATTGCGAACCGCTGTGGACGACCGTCTGCTCAGCGTACGGAGGCATCAGGTAGCCGACCTGAGCGCCGTTGTCGGCAATGCCGAAGCCGTCGATCCACGTTTGCCAGATGGCCTTGCCGGCCGCGTCGTCATCCGTATAGCTCTCGAAGTCGTCCACGAGGAGGAAGGCACCCGTCGTGAACCTCCAGACTGCGCCTGCGGATACATTGCCCTGGTCGTCCACTTCGTCCACGCGCCAATAGTAGGTGGTGTCCGCATCGAGCAGTCCGGCATCGTAGCTCTCGGCGCCCAGCGCGATGGAGCCTTTGTACTCCGCCGCACCGGTGTCGGCGCCGCGCACCGCGGCCTCGTCCGCGCCGAAATACAACTGGTGCGAAGCAGCCGAATCTGACGGCGTCCAGGTCAGAGTCACGTTCATCCCGACGTCCGTGGCGCCATACGCCGGCTTCGGGCTGCCGACCGCGCCGAGCGTTGAGAAGGTCCAGACGGTACCCTTATACGTCGTGGCTCCGTCGAATTCATCCACGCGCCAATAATAGACTTTTTCCGCTTCGAGCGCGCCGGGATTGTAGGTCAAAACGCCCTGGGGCATTCCGTTAGCGGCGCTGTCCACAGTGGCGAAGTCGTCACCGAAGTAGACAGTGTGCAGCCTGGAGCCATAGCCTGCCGTCCAGCTAAGCTGAGCGTTCAGCTCGACGCCTTCTGCACCGTCCGCCGGTTTGGGGAAGTACGCGGTCTTCGGCGGAATCGAGAAATTCCAAACCTCGCCTTTCCACGGGCTGTTGGGATCGGCCGGATTGACCTCATCGATTCGCCAATAGTACGTCGTGCCCGGAACCAGTCCGTCCGGATAGGCGAAGCCGGGGAAGCCGGCGACGTAGAAGTTATCGGTTTGGTTGCCTCGGAACGTGTCCTCGGCGCCGTTCTCGACGTCCTCGCGGTTGTCACCTAAGTAGACGTCGTGCGAAACGGCCTTGGCCCCCGGCGTCCATGACAGATTCACCCACGTGTCCTTATGCATGGCGCCGTTCGCCGGAATGGGCGTGGAGGCGTAGGGCCAGGGTTCTCCCGATCCCTGCATAGCGCCCACAAGCTCGGCCATGCTCAGCGCCTTGGTGTAGAGCCGCACGTCGCTCAGACGACCTTGCCAGATCTCGGCGGGCTGCGCATCGCCGCCTATGTAGAACGGATTCGGATCCATCGTTTTGGTGCTCGTGTTGGTCATGAACACCTCGCCGTTGCGGTAGTAGGTCAGGTCCGCCCCGTCCTTGACGACGGTATGGTAGATCCATTCACCGCCGGGGATGGAATTGTAATTGATGCCTTGCGCATAGGCGCCGTCGTCGTTGTAGAACTCGAACCGCGTCGGCGTGAACTTGCAGAACTGAAGCGGGGACGCCGTGCCGCCGTAGCGGTTGCCCAGGATCGTGTCGTTGTTCGTGGCCTGGGCGGGGTCCTGGTACGCCCAAAAAGTCCATGTGAAATCAGTGGTCAAGGTCAAGGCCGGTATGATCAGGTCGGTCTTGATGACGCAGCCGACGCTGTCATCTCCGTTGGAGCTGAACACCGTGCCGTGATCCGGATCGGCGAACCAGACCGAGCCGTTCGGCCCGAGTCCGCCGGTGTCCGCGTGAGCGATCGTGCCGTCATTTCCGGAACGGGACGAGTCCACGGCCTTGTCCCCCGAGCCGTCGTCCAACTTCCACCACCCGATCAAGTCCGGATCCGCGGCGCCGGCGACGTTGATCAGGATCAACCCCAGGATTGCAACAAAAGAAATAAAACGAATTGACTTTGCACACATAATACACCTCCTTCAAGTAGAATGATTGATATTTGTCACGCCCACAGCGTTTCGATCATCCTCCGCCCGGGACGACTTATTCTCACGGTGTGTACTCACCTCCTTTCTTCATTCGCCTAATAGGCACGGCTGATTGAAGAGTGAGAACCCAAATTCAAAGCCCGGCGCTCACACCACAACCAACATATACATATACCAGATTTTTTGCCTTTTCGTCAAGTAAAAATCGGCGATTTTTGCTCAGACATTCAGCAAATCTTGCCGTTTCGAGCCGGAAAGCGGACGATAGCCCAAAGAGCCTTTGGAAACCTCGGAAACGGCAGATATAGCTGGCATTTTAGAGGATTCCCGGCTATAGTGTTCCGCGAAGAACGTCGCCTCATACGAGAGTCCGGCTGGGGTGGATCGTTAGACAACCTTGTTTCAGTACTGTATGATTGGGAGGCCATTATGGCACGACACAAACGAACGGTTGTAGTCTTATCTGTGGCATTGATTAGCGTCGGCATTTTGATAGCGACGGCGATAGGTATGGAGAGCAACAAGAGTAAGAAGTTCCGCGATCAGTTCATCGAGAGCTTCCATCGGACCGGGTTGAACACGACGCCCAGCGACGCGATGATGCTGCGAATCCTGGTGGAGAGCTCGCGGGCCAAACGCGGCGTCGAAGTCGGATCGTTCAACGGCTTCGGGGCCGTCAATATGGGAATCGGCTTCGAGAGGACGGGCGGACATCTTTATACGCTCGAAATAGACCCGCAAAGAGTCAAGGAATGTCGGGACAACCTGAAGAAAGTCGGTTTAGAAGACACGGTGACCTGCATCGAAGGTGACGCCCTCAAGACGCTGCCGACCCTCGAGGGCCAGTTCGATTTCATGTTCATCGACGCTCTCAAAAGCGACTATATGAAATACTTCAAGATTCTCGAGCCGAAGCTGGTGCCCGGCTCCGTGATCGTCGCGGACAACGTGATTCAATCGGCCAGAGCGATGAAGGACTTCCTGGACTACATCCAGAACAGTCCCGACTACAACACAGTCATTATCCGGGCGTCGATGGAAAAGAACGACGGCATGTCGATCAGCTACAAAATCCGGTGACACGTATCAATCGAGGCTCGGGATGACACGTCGCGGCCTGATCACAATCGCCTTCCTTGCGTCTGGCTTATTTAGCCTGCCGGTGCACGCGCAGTCACTCAGCCTTCGCACGGAGCGTGACGGCCCGTATGACCGTGTGGCCGTTGCGCTGGATGGCGAGGAGGTTCTGACCTCGCCGGCTGAAGGACTCTGGTCCATAGCAATGAACTGGCAGGAAGGCTGGCCGGCTAAGTGGGTGCACGGCGGGCCGACGGAAATCGAACGCGTAGGTGATTGGACGATCTTGCGGGGCGAATTGCGGACCCCGGCGGGGACGTGGCGGATTTCGGATTCGTATCGACCTGAAGGCAACGTCATCAAAGGCATCCGAAGGTTCACATGGCAAGGTGCAGAGACGGCGAAGCGAACGACTCTTTCGGTTCGATTCGACTGCCCTGGCCAAGGCTCAGGGGCTTTGCTTCCCGGCATACTCTATTACGGTAATCCATCCGGCGCTAAGAGCGGCAGAGTGCCGGTCTACTCGGGCAAGCCGGGCGAGGAGGTCATCTACGAGGAACACCGCTTTCCCATGCCGTACGCCAGCCTGGAATGGAAGGCGGACGGTGGTCTGCGCGGAGCGGCGTTACATTCCTTGCCGTCACGCGCTCCATACGGCAACCTGAAGGACCAATGGTGGTCGATGGGACTGATCGCAAAGGAGCGTGGAACGCAGTTCGTCTTATTGTCCGGCCCGTGCGCCTCCAACGGCAAACGAAGTGTCATCAAAGGAATACAGAGCGGCTTCATCCCATACGACTATGCCTACCTCAACGTGCCGCCGGGAGCTATCATTGAGAAGACATTCTATCTGCAAGCCTATCCTGTGGCCCGCAAAGGGTCAGGATTCCAGCACGCCACCCGAACGTCTCTGGAGATATTCGCCCCCTATTCCGTCGAGGGAATGCCCACGTTCAGCGAGATCATCAAAGCCAAGTACCGCCTGGCTAAAACCCGCTGGCACGAAGAAGGAGACGTCGCCGGCTTCAGAAAATACCCGGACCGCGATTTCTTCGTCTTCGGCTGGTGTGGCCAAACGGCGGCGCCCGGATACGCCTTGCAGGTCCTGGCCGACGATCTCGGCGACCCTCGCGCGATGGAGATGGCTACCAAGTCTCTCGATTTTCTCTCCACGGTGGAATTCTACGACCAGGGATTCTATACGTGGTACGACTACAAGAAGAAAGAATGGCTTAGGCGGGATCGTCCCGAATTGCTCTCACAGGGTCAAGCGATGCTGAATTTTGCCAATGCGATTCGCGTGGGCAGGGCAAAGGGTCTGGATGTCTCCCGTTGGGAAAACTTCTTACGCCGGGCGTGTGACTTCCACGCAAATAAAATCTTGTCGGACGACTGGAAGCCGCTGTCCACGAACCAAGCGTTCTTCATCGCACCGCTGTGCAGGGCTTACAGGCTCTTCGGGACCGACCTATACCGCCGGGCCGCCGAGAAAGCGGGCGCCTTGTGCACATCGAGGCACGTCAGTATGGACGAACCTTACTGGGGCGGCACGTTAGACGCCAG
>CAYZAH010000342.1:0-5164 GCA_964475805.1 uncultured Pirellulales bacterium
AGAATTGGAGCGATCACTCAACACCAGTAAGCCTGTAGACGAACCGGACTTTCAAAAGCGACTCAGACAATGGATGACCGATTGGTCGAGCCGCCACGAGAGCTACCCCGCGCAGCCGCGAGAAGACAGCGTGGAGATCGCAGGAAGACTCTGGACCAAGTACGGCGAGGAATTGATTTCTTGACGGAACGACCCGATCCGGCGCGGCTGAGTCTCTCTCGTTTCATTCGATACAACCCGTTTTTACGGCAGTAATCCCGCGGAAAATGCGGCAAACTTGCACATTCTCTCAATTTTTAGAATTAACACTTGCCATCCTCGCAACAGATTGGCAAAATTGCGGCGAACTTGTGGTTCATATCTCAATACGATGCAACAGTTGGAAAAAGAAAGCCTATGAAAACGTTGAGTGCCGCCGACATCATGACGAAAGACGTTGTGACGGCAAAAAAGAATATGGTTTTGACGGACGTCATTGAGTTGCTTCTGCGTAATCAGATCAGCGCTATGCCCGTGGTCGATGACGACAAGCACATCATCGGTATCGTCAGCGAAATCGATCTGGTCAACCTAACACTAAGCGGTAACGCGCGTGACACAAAGGTCGAGGAAGTCATGACGAAAAAGGTCATTTCCTTCGGCCCGGACGCGGAGTTGGCCGAAATGGTTCAGTCCTTCTCGAAAAATCACCTCCGCCGCGTGCCGATCGTCGAAGAAGGGAAGGTTCTCGGTATCGTCAGCCGCCGCGACATCCTCCGCGAAATGCTCAAGAGGTATGACCGGTATTGACAAAGTCGCAGCGAATGCTTCACATGAGTATGCCTAACCTTCAATTTTGCAGAACCCCTCGTCTTCATGAGTGTGGGCTTGGGAAGCGCCACAGCCGACCATGAAGGAGGATTTGTATCTATAACTGAGAGGTAAGAGTCGATGTCAATCAAGAAACTGGACAAGGTCGCGTTCGATAAGTGGGTTGAGTCGTGCATCAAGAAACAACCCGTATACGGCGTTCAGGCCAAGGAGGACCGCTTCGCGTTCGCCCCGCTGGCCCGGGCCGCCGATCTGCGTTTAGACTACGACGTGACTATCCTGCCCCCGAAGAAGATCTTCCAGCCACCCCACGAAACGCTGCTCAAATTCGACCGCAAGGAAGGTTTCGAGAGCGTCTTCGAGACCGAGCCGTTCGTCGTATTCGGGGTGCATCCCTACGACATGGTGGCGATTTTGCAGATGGACAAGCTGTTCGCCCAAGACCATTGCGACGCGCATTACGTGCAGCGACGCAAGCAGGCGACCATCGTCGTGAGCGACGTGCAAACGGCCTCGCCGAACGTCTTTGCCGGCTGCATGGGCACGGCCACTATCAACGACGGCTTCGATATCCTGGTCTCGAAGATCGAGGACGACTACATCGTCGATATCCGGACCGACAAGGGCGAAGCACTGGCCGCGACGATCAAGAACGCACCGGACGCCGACGAGATAAGTCTCAAGCTCAGAAAACTCCTCTGGGCGGAAAACGCCGAGCGGCTCCAGAAGCACAAGCTGGACGTCCGGCCCGACGTTCTCCCCAAACTGCTCGAAAAGTCTCTTGAGCATCCCATCTGGGAAGAGAAAGCCAACCTGTGCTACTCGTGCGGCTCGTGCGTGTTAGTTTGCCCGACGTGCTACTGCTTCGACGTACAAGACGACGTCGATTGGACGCTGCAAAAAGGGCAACGCTGCCGGGTTTGGGACGGCTGCTTGCTCAGTGGGTTCGCCGCCGTGGCGGGCGGTCACAACTTCCGCCGCCATCGCCGGGACCGCTACCGCCATCGCTACTACCGCAAGGGCAAATACGTACCCGAGAAGATCGGCGGGGAAATCGCCTGCGTCGGCTGCGGACGGTGCATCACGGCCTGCACGGCCAATATCGCCAATCCCGTGGAAGTCTATAACAGTCTTGTGTATGAGAGGAAATAACTCAGATGCAAACATGCGACAGTAACGTTGACATCTACCTGCCTTTGCCGGCGACGGTGGATGAAGTCAAGCCCATGACGGCGATGGAACGATTCTTCTCGTTCCGGCTGGATTCGGGCCAACCGCTCGGGCACATGCCCGGGCAATTTGCCGAGGTCTCCATCCCCGGCATCGGAGAGGCGCCAGTCTCCATCTCATCCTCGCCGACCCGGGACGACTCGTTCGAGATGGTCGTCCGCAACGTGGGCACCGTCTCCGGCGCCATGCACGGCCTCACTGCCGGCGACAAGGTCTTTGTTCGCGGTCCGTTCGGAACCACGTTCCCCGTCGACGACGCCATGAAGGGAAAAGACATCCTCTTCATCTGCGGGGGCATCGGCCTGGTTCCCGTGCGTTCGGCGATCCAGTACGTTCTGGACAACCGGGACGACTACGGGCGCGTCATGATCCTTTTCGGGGCCAAGACGCCTCGCGAGCGGCTCTTTACCGATGAGTTCGAGCAATGGCGCAGCGCCAAGAACGTCACACTGCTCGAAACGGTGGACCACCGCGACGAAGGCTGGTCCGGCCCGGAAGGCGTGATTACGACGCTGATGCCGCTGGTCAAGATCGATGAAAACCAAACGGTCGCCATCATTTGCGGCCCGCCCATCATGTACAAATTCGTGATCACCGAGCTGCTCAAAGCCAAACTGCGAGAAGATCAGATTTATCTGTCCCTCGAGCGGCACATGAAGTGCGGCGTCGGCAAGTGCGGCCACTGCCAGATCAACAATATCTACGTCTGCCAGAAAGGCCCGGTGTTCAAGTTCTCCGATATCAAAGAAGTCGAGGAGGCGCTCTAATGGATAAGATCAAGGTAGCTGTTTTCGATTTTGCCTGCTGCGAAGGTTGCCAGTTGCAGATATACAACATGGAAGAGGAAATCCTCAATCTGCTCACACTGATCAACCCGGTCGAATGGCGGGAGGCAATGTCCGATCAGAGCGAAGACTTCGATGTAGCCATTATCGAAGGCTCGATCACGCGGCGTGAGGACGAGAAGCGATTGAAAGAGATTCGCGAGAAGGCCAAGATCCTCATTGCCCTCGGCGCATGTGCCACAATCGGCGGCGTCAACAAGATCAAGAACAATTTCGAGATGTCGGACGTGAAGGAGTACGTCTACGGCGACAACGCTCGTATGCCCCATCTGAACACGTATCCGACAAAGGCCGTCGGCGAGATCGTCAAAGTGGACTACAACGTCCACGGCTGTCCGATCAACGCGGAGGAGTTCGCGTGCATCGTACGGTGTCTTGCGATGGGTAAGGAACCGAAGATTCCAAATTACCCCGTGTGCGTCGAGTGCAAGATGAAGGAAAACGTCTGCCGATACGAGTACGGGGAAATTTGTCTGGGTCCGATTATCCGGGCCGGCTGCGGGGCGAAGTGCCCGACCGGCGGGATGTGGTGCTTCGGATGCCGTGGGTATATCGACGATCCCAACGTAAATGCCGCCAAGGACGTGATGGAGCAGTACGGGAAAACTATCGACGATCTGCGCGGCAAGATGACACTTTTTGCAGGTAAATGGGAGCAGTAATGGCCAAGACAGTTGATATCAGCGTACATCACGTCACTCGCGTCGAAGGACACGGTAACATCCGGCTCCGCGCCAGTGACGGTAAAATCGAACAAGTCGAGTGGCAGGTGCCCGAGGCGCCCCGGTTCTTCGAGGCCATGGTGCGAGGGCGGAGCTTCGAGGACATTCAAACCATCGTCAGCCGGATTTGCGGTATCTGCTCAGTCACGCACTCCCTGGCTGCCATCAAGGGCGTCGAGGATGCTATGGGCGTTAAGGTCTCGGAGCAAACCGACAAGCTCCGCATCCTGTGCCATTACGGCGAGCAGATGGAAAGCCATATCTTGCACGTCGGGTACCTTGTGGCCCCCGATCTTTTGGGGCAGAAGTCCGTGATCCCGCTGGTCGCGTCGCATCCCGACGTGGTCAAGACCATCATCCGCCTGCATCGCCTCGGCAATACGTGGATGGAGATCATCGGCGGGCGCATGACCCACCCGGTCTCGCTCAAGGTGGGCGGCTTTACGATGCTGCCGTCGGAAGAAAAGCTCCGCGAGCTTAAAAGAATGATGGAAGCGGCTGTCCCGGACTTGAAGACCGTCGCCGAAGTCATCCTGAGCCTGGCGGACAAGCTGCCCGACTTCAACCGTGACACGGAATATATCGCCCTGAGCGGACCTGACTACTACACGTTCTATCATGGCGATATCGCCAGCACGGATACAGACGAAAAAGTCCCGGTCCAGGAATTCGAGCGGGTCGCGAACGAGTACGTCGTAGAGCAATCCACGGCTAAGTGGACCAAATGGCATCGTGATTCCTACGCCGTGGGTGCGCTGGCTCGTTTTAACATCAACGCCGACAAGCTGATGCCTCTCGCGGCTGAAACAGCCAAATCATTCGGTCTTAAAAAGGGCGCCTGCAATCCGTATCTGAACAGCGTCGCTCAGGTTGTTGAATCCGTTCAGGTCATCGAGCATGGCTTACAGCTTTTGGATGAGGTGCTCACGGCCGGGGTGAAACCGGAACCCGTGAAGGTTCAGCCGAAAGCCGGCGAGGGCGTCGGATGCGTCGAAGCGCCGAGAGGCATTCTCTTCCATCGCTATGCGTTCGACGACAAGGGCTTCTGCACAAAGGCGAACATCTGTATCCCGACCGGCCAGAACCACGGCAATATCCAGAAAGACTTCGAGGCGTTCGCGCCGCAGATCATCGACCGGGATCAGGATGAAATCCGCCTGCTGCTGGAGATGCTGGTCCGTTCGTACGATCCGTGCATTTCCTGCTCGACGCATTATCTGAACGTCGAGTTCGTTTAAGCGGACGGCGGCCCTTATGAAGCCGACGCTGATCATTTGTCTCGGCAATCCGCTCATGCGGGACGAGGGGATCGGTATATACTTGGCTTCCGAGCTTTCCCCGCGTCTGGCCGACCGTTCCGACGTCGAGGTCCTTGATCTCGGAACGGGCGGTCTGACGATCATGCACGCCATCGCAGGGCGAAAGAGAGTCATCTTCGTCGATTGCGCGATCATGGGCAAAGCCCCGGGGACGATACGTCGCTTCACACCCAAAGAAGTCCGCTCGGCGAAGGTAAAGACGCGCTACTCCCTCCACGAAGGCGATTTGCTTGACACC
>CAYZAH010000343.1:0-5158 GCA_964475805.1 uncultured Pirellulales bacterium
ATACCTTATCTAAGTCTAAGGACACCTCTATCGCCTTCCTTATCTCTCGATAGCAACTTCGGCGGGATGTTGCCCTACTCCTACACCGCGGGCTTCGACATCTCGGGGACGACTGTCGTATGGAGTGGCTATGATGGATATGACGACGAGATATATATGGCGACGTGGTCACCTGATGGCCCTGAACAATCTGGGTCTCAGCCCATAGTTCCCGCGCCGGGGGCCTTGTTGCTCGGTGGAATCGGAGCCGGTCTTGTCACTTGGCTGCGCAGACACAGAGCACTCTAAGAAGACCATCCCAACAAACGTTTGATGTGGGCTGTGGATGTCCTTCACAGCCCTTTTTCTTTGCGCCCTCCGATTTATTGAAACCTTCTATACGCATAGCCATTTAGCATAAAAGTGAAGTCTTCTACGTCATCGTCGGCACGGGGCAGATAAAAGTTGAATGTTTGTCTTGCTCGCACGTCACAGGCCTGTTTGCACCAGTCGATTACGCTCTTACTCAACCATCGGTGCATTTCCACACTGCCATCAGCCCATCCCAAAGTACTTCGGGATTTGCTGTGCCAGATTGCGAATGGATCCACCCACCCCTGTGACTTAGGATTCATGACCCAGGAACCGTTATTATATCCTCGCGGGTCGGCTTCCTCCAGAAAGACATATTTGCTGGAGGGTCTTCTTATTTCGGAATACTTTAGGTGCGGAATAATCTCCCAGGCGCCCGCCGGATTTACCCCATTCATCCCGCCTGCAATAGAGTAACTGCGAAAAGCATATATCTCAGGGTTCCTCTGCCTCAGATCGGCGGGGCAGCTATAGACGTCAACCGTGTTGCTGACGTATGGAAAAAGCGCACCGTTTCTTAAGGCTTGCTTCTTGTCCTCGATCATGTCGCCGGAAGGATTCATCACCCAGCTCCCGTCGCTTTCGCCCGTTGTGCCCTTGACCAGCTTATCGTCATTGTTGTCTTTGTACATAAGCCAGGCCATTGTCATCGTGCGTAAGTTCTGAACACATACAGTACCTTTCGCCTGATTTTTCACTCGCTGCAAAGCAGGCATAAGAATTGCCAGAAGGATTGCTATAATTGCGATAACGACCAGTAGCTCAATGAGTGTAAAAGCTTTCGTTTTCATTGTTATCCCTTCCTTCTGGAAAAAGTACCTTAACCTGACATTTCCCATAAGACCTGCATCCGGCAACCGCGCCGGCGTCCTAATGTGCAAATGTACCGCCATTCCCGCCGGGAGTTCAAGCGCAAACTGCTCCCCCGACCTCCCACGACGTAATACATGACCGAGTTCGTCGGAGGCTCGTATCTTTTTTTACAGCTTATTCATTGGCAAATTCTAATGGTGCTATGTACCACATCCTATTCCGCTGGAGGATCAATTTATGCGGGATGATGATACCGCTTCCTGACGGCATTTTTCCAGGACACCTGATCCCTGTGAATATGGCAGTAATCTGAGTGGTTGTAAACGCTCAAGAGACAGTTGCATTTTGGAAACTTGCATCTCCTGCCTTTGGGAGAGGTTTTCACTTTTCTTGCCATCATCACTCCTGTCCGATAGACTTGCCAAACAGAGGCGCTACAGATTTGTCTTCGTCTGCGGCTTCGCGATTGTCCAACCGCTTGTCATTTCAATTGTAGCAAATTGAGTCGTCTTTTTCAAATGATTTTCGCATGGGGCCAAGGTTGCCACGGAGGCTGTCTCTCGTGTTGCTGACGTGGATTTGGGGCCTCTCGAGGTACCTCTAATCGCCGAAAAATGGCACAGAAAGGCCGATCTGCCCTATATGATATCAGCAAAGGTTTTCCGGCAAATTGTCTCTTGAATTTGTCAAAACGTAGCCCCTATCTTCTTATACCACGCTCGGAAAAAGCCGATATACGGAGAATCCAGAAGAGATACGATGATGGGGTGAAAGCGAAACATGAAGCTCAGCTCGATAATGACAAAGGAAGTGATGACTGCGGAGATGGACACTCCTTTGACGGATATTTGCAGAATGTTTGACGAAGAAAAGTTTCATCATCTTGTAGTTATTGAGGATGACGAACTTCGTGGAGTGATCTCCGACCGCGATCTGCTTAGGGCTCTGAGCCCATTTTTGAATACGGCGGCTGAGCAAAACCGTGATTTAGCGACGATGAGGAGACGAGCTCATCAGATTATGAGTCGAAACCCGGTTACAGTTGCGGAAGATGCAACCGTGGACGATACGGCTCAGTTGATGATACGAGAGAACATTTCTTGCGTTCCCGTGATGTCTTCAGATGGTCACGTCGAGGGGATCGTGACGCGGACGGACCTTCTCCGAGCTTACTCCGGGCACCTTGTGGGTTAGCGGATGACCAATCCGATGAAGGGGCTCCTCCAGAAATTTGAAAAATCAGTTGTGAACTTCGAAGCATATTAGCCTCCCATCCACACTTGGTCAATTGGGTTCAGCCCGTGTAGAATAAATCTACTTTTCTCTTGCTTCATTTCAATGACTCGTCGATCAGCGGAAAAGAGAACAAGCTTCCCGACGACTTCGCGAATCTTCGCATCCATTCGGCACGTCCCTTCATGTTCGGATGTTCAAGCACGTAACCCACACGAATATAGCTCAAAGGGTGTCTTGACAATACCAACCCCCGCAACTCCCTTCCATAATTTGGATGCGATTTCCCTTGACATTTGATAGCATTTATAGTATAATACATAACTAACATATCTAATAGTCGATAAGGAATAGTACGGCACCACAATAAAGAGTATGAGAATGTCATTGCGAGCGAAAATAGCCTTCAGCCCTGAGCGGAGTCGAAGGGGAAGCGATCTCGACACTTTGCGTAACTCAACGGTTGAGATTGCTTCGTCGCTCTGCTCCTCGCAATGACATTTCCCCTATCTTAGCTTTGGCGCAGCAATAGTCCTGGTCGATGCTGCGTGTCGGAGCATTGCGCAGATCCGGCCGAACTATGCGACGCACGCTGCGAAAGCGGGAGCAAGCGTCAATCTCGATGGCCACCGGAATCGTCGGTAATCAGTTCAGAAAGTGTCATGTTTCTGCAAAAAATGCAGGAAATTTACCATAATCAACACAGTTTCGGTCAATTTTATGCAGGAGGATCTCCGAAAATGCCGGCACCAATGATCCAGCCATTTTCCCCTGGAGCGAGAATGCCATCCGCTTGGCTGAAGAAAACGTGAATTGGGAAAACAAAGCCAATCCGCCACAAGAACTGGCGGACAAGTTCGCCGGCCGCCGGTGCGGGGGTGAGGTGGCAGCGCTGTTCCAACTTATCTGGGTGAATTCGTGCCCTCGTGCGTTTGTCGCTCATTTGAAAAAACAAAGCCAATCTTCGATGCGTTGAAAGGGGTACAAGCCTCTTTCTTGAAGAGGATTATGGAAACACGTTCTGTTGGAGGCGCCAACGAAACAAAGCCAATCAAAGCCAAATTCATAGCCTGACGAGGTCTTTTGCCTGTGACAGCAATAGTTCAGCTTTTGTGCGGCCCTCGCTTCGTGTCGATTAGGCGATTGCGCAAAACAAAGCCAATTTGCGCCCGGCAGTCCGTCTCTACGGGGTCGGCGGGGCGAAGTACAGGCCGAAGCCGGAGAGCGTCGGGCGGACGCGCGAATCCAGGATGCGCAGGCGCACCTTCGAGGCCGTCACAGGTTCGAACCGGAGCAGCCGTTTGTAGCCGACCGTCGTGCCGCGGGCGAATTCCTTCCAGCCGGCGCCGTCGGGAACCTCCAGCACGAATCGCGCGATCCGCTGGCCAATTGCGATGTGCTCAGCCAATTCGGCCACGTTGAACGTACACGCTTTGCCCAAGTCGAACTCGACCGTAGGCGAGGTCGTCCAGTCGTCGGTCGTCCAGTAGCTCTCCGGGTCGCCGTCGGCGATGTTGGCGGCCGCGTATGCGGGTTCGCCGCCACGAACGTTCGATGCCGTCGCCCTGGCCCCGGCGGCGAGATTCTCGTCGAAGATCGCGTCGAGCGCCTTGCGGAACTCGCGGAGCCGCTGTACGTCGTTCTCGTGGATCAGACCGCGCTTGTCTGGGGGCAGGTTCAGCAGCAAAACGCTGTTGCGGCCAACGGACTTGAAGTAGATGTCGAGCAGGGTCGCTACGGATTTGACCTTGTCATCCTGGCTGGCATGATAGAACCAGCCCGGGCGGATCGAGACGTCGGTCTCGGCCGGATACCAAACCAGCCGCTCGCCGTCGCCGAGGGCCTTGAGGCTGCCGAGGTCCTTCTGCGTGCAGTTGACGATGCCGAACAGCGAGCCGTTGCTGTTGACCACGCTCCACTCGCTCTCGCGGGCGTAGCCGCGCTCGTTGCCGACCCAGCGGATGTCCGGGCCGTTGAAGATCACGGCGTCGGGCTGAAGCTCACGGACGATGGCGTAATAGCCGGCCCAATCGTACTCCATATCCTTGGCGTTAGGCCCCTTGGCGCCGTCGAACCAGACCTCGGATATCCGGCCGTAGTTGCTCAGGATCTCGCGAAGCTGGTTCTTGTAGAAGTTGTTGTAAGAATTGGTGCCGTAACTTGGCTCATGGCGGTCCCAGGGCGAGAGGTAAAGCCCGAGCTTGAGCCCGGCCTCGCGACAGGCTTGGGCCAGCTCGCCGACGATGTCTCCCTTGCCATTCTTGTAAGGGCTGTTCTTAACCGAGTGCTCGGTGTACTTGCTGGGCCACAAACAGAAGCCGTCGTGATGCTTAGCCGTCAGAATGATCATCTTCATACCGGCGTTTTTACATGTGCGGACCCACTGATGAACGTCAAGCTGGGTTGGATTGAAGATGGCTTCATCCTCGGTTCCCTCGCCCCATTCACGGTCCGTGAAAGCGTTCACCGTATAGTGGATGAACGCGATGAACTCCAATTTCTGCCAGGCAAGCTGTCGCGGCGACGGGCGGACGTTGGCCGCACGCTCGATCAGGTCCTTCGTCCGGGCGTCCATCGCGGGCGCGGAGGTGCTTACCTCGTCGTAGACGCGGACGTAATCGACGACGAAGTAGTCGGGAAGGTTTGCCTTCGTGATGTCACCGCCCCACTTGCCGATCTCTTCGGTCAGCTTGGCGTACTCCGGCGCCTGCGAGACACCGCCGGCGCTGGTGCGCCAGGTTTCTTTGCCGTCGACGTAGAA
>CAYZAH010000344.1:0-5151 GCA_964475805.1 uncultured Pirellulales bacterium
CAGGACGCAGACGAGGACCGTCCGAGGGTACTGCAAGACAACTCGATTAAAAAAGAAGAGCGTTAGTGAGGAGTGCTTATCCATACGCGGTCCCGGCTGTGTGGAAGAAGCTACTTTTCCGTCGATGGTTTCTCCAGCCGGGCCAGCAGATCCTCCACGGTACCTTTGCTCAGAATGTCGTCGAATTGGGACCGGTAGGTTAAGAGAATGCTCACGCCCTGTATCTCCACGTCGTACACTTTCCAGCGTTTGCCCGCTTTGCGAAGCTTGTGAACGATTTGAATCTTCTTGTCTTTGGATATCAGCTCCAGTGGTATCTGAATGATGTTTTTCTTGCGTATTCCGGGCTTGAACTCGATCTTCTGATTGGTGTAGAGCGCGATCTTCTCCCGGTATGAGGCCTTCAGCCGCTTGATGAAAAGCTCGGTGAACTTCTTTTGTTGAGCCGCCGTCATCTCCGTCCAGTGCTCTCGACCCAGCGACAGCTTGGCCATCAACGGGAAATCGAAGATCGGACTGACGATCTTGTCAATTCTCTTTTCTCGCGCCTCCTGATCAATGTCTTTGTTGCTCAAGATCGAAATAACCGCGCGCCATTTGCTGCGGATCAACTCATTCGGGTCTTGTGGATAGTTCGGGTCCTTTGGGTCGTTTGGGTCGCCGCTCTGGGCACTGAGCCCCTGGCATGCCATCAAAAGAATCAAAAGAACGCCCGCAAGCCTTCTCATAATTTGCCCCTTATCTCTTTCACAGTCTATCACTAAAGTGTAATACTATCGCTGGCCCGTCAGGTTCGCAAGCCCAATTGTACGAACGTACCCCATTTTTCCGCAAGCCCGCTCTGAAAATGCTTGCAGGCTATGATTCACTGCGGCATAATTGTCATCAGGAAGATGAATCTGTCCGACGATTTTCAGTCAGGGAGTAAAAGCTTGGCGGGCAGGCGGTAGACGGATATGAGAAAGAGACAGCGGATCGGGATTTTCTATTGTGTGGTAGTTGCGTCCGTCGCTATCGGTTTTCTGGGCGTGCACGCCGCCCGGGCAAGTCAGAGCACACCCCAGGCCAAAGATCAACCCGACCGGCAGACCTCCAAGGCGGCTCCGGCGTCGCCTTCGGCCCGGCCGGGCCCCTCGTCCTTCAGACCTGATATGACCTTTGCCGAAGCCATAGACATCCTGCGCCACTCGACAAAGCCCCCACTGAATATCGCCGTGCTCTGGAAAGACCTGGAGGAAAATGCCGACATCTACCCGGATACGACCATCGGCATCGACGGTCTGTCAGGTATTTCTCTGCGGATGCACTTGAAACTCTTGCTCATGGGTGTCTCGGCCGGCAGCCCGGCGAAGCTGGGCTATACTGTCGACGGCGGTGTGATAGTCATTGCAACGAAGGAATCGTTGCCCGTCAAGATGAGAGCCCGCGTCTACTACATTGCCGACCTGACCGCTCCTCCGGCCAACTACTTCTTCTTCCCGGCGGCCGGAATGCCCATCGGTCTTCCTATTGGCGGGTTAGGAGGGCTCGGACTTGGCGGCGGCTCTGGGATGGGCTATCCGGGAGGGTCCTATGGATACGGAGGCGGCTTGACGGGTCTGCTGGGGAACCAGTTCGGTACGGCTGGCGGCTCGTACGAAAACGCCCGCTCATCGCGGACGCGTTAGAGTCGTTGTCGCTCCCGTGCCAAATCACCGTACGTCATATCGCAGGAATGATACGAACGCGCCTGCGAACAGGCCCAGGTTGATCAAGATCAGAAGCCCGATGTCCCAAACCGCCAATCTTAGCGATTGCCCCAACGTCATTGAGTGCTCCTGAAACTTCGGGATGCTGTCAAAGTCAACCGGATCGTGAGAGATAGTCCGCCATGAGCGTGCCATGTTGCTTGTCGGACCGATGAGATGAAGGCTCTGGGGGTCTTCCGAATCGCGACTGCGGATAAATTCTTTCAGATCCATTCCGTACCGCTTGACCTGTTCGTACAGATCGGCACAACGGACGATCCCGGTCCCCGCAACAGCCTCACAGGCTCGCTGATAAAGCACGACCGGGGACAGGCACGCAAAACTCCGGCGGGCAATCGCCTGTTCCAGCCACTTCGTATGACACTCTTGCTGAAGTTGATTCGTCGCATCCACGACCGCCTCCTGGAGTCGCGCTCGGGCGGGCGGGTTGTTCATCGGATCGCTGAGATTGTTGGACATGCTGCCGGCGTTCTTTCCGTATCGCTCGTGATTGTCCCAGATTTCTTTTTGTGCTTCGTCGATCCGTCTCGTCAGCTCCTGCTCCGTAGGCTCTTCAGCGCTTACGTCGAAGACGATCCTGGCGAAGCTCGGCAGCAAGATGACCGCCACGATCCAGGCCAGAAGAAGGATCGCCATGGAGTTGGCCGAATGGCCCGTCCTGCTCGATACGAATATGCCCAATAATACAAAGATGGACAGGTAGAGCAGCGACACGAAAACTACGATCAGGATCTTGATCCACCCGCCACCGCCGATGACAACGTCTTTGGAATGGATGAGGATAATCACGCTCACGAGCATTCCGAGAATCATAGGTATGGCCAGTGTAATCATCGTGCCGGCATACTTGCCAAGAAGCACCTCATGCCTGGGGATCGTATTGGCTAACGTCAGACGCAGCGTGCCGGCTTCCCGTTCTCCACAGATGCTGTCGTACGTAAAGACAAGGGCCGCAAAGCTCAGGATCAGCGACACGATCAGCCCCCAGTCCACGCTGCTGAACTGCGGCAATGCAAAGTTGGCCTGTCCCTTAGTTTTGGGCAGGTCCGCCGTAAAAGCATTGATTCCAAAGAAGTTGGGTAGCGATTTTTCCTCTCCTTCGGCGCACATGACGAGCGGTTGAGGCTTGCGGTAAATTCCTTGCTTGTAGAATGCCACCTTGTACAGTTCGCTCGATTCTCCACGCAGAGCCGAGAGGTTCTCGTTCGTCTTCTTCCAATAGTCTTTCGATTGCTCCTGATAGTTGACCACGAAGACGTAGCCGCAGATCACGAATAGAGAAATGGCCAGAAGTACCGAAAGCACAAAACGCAGGCTCAGCAGGTTTTCGAGAACTTCTTTATAAACAATTTGGCGAATCATGCTTATTCTCCAGATAAGGCCGGTCGTTCGAGCGACGGAGTTGACCGTGGCCTGTCACCTTACGTCATACCTTGCAAAAGCGGCGAAACACATACCAAATAGAAACACGTTTGTAATGAGTAGAACGGCAAGGTCCGGCATTGCCCTGCGAAAGTTGGCGGCGGCACTCGGATGGTATTTGAACCACGGAAAATCCTGCAAATCAAGAGGCGCAGGCTCCTTGAGATTCTCCTTCTCCCATTCTTTGAGGGCTAATTCGGCTTTGGCTTTTGCCTGCTCATCCTGGGCTTCTTTGCTTTGGACGTAGAGCTTTGTGTACTCGGTGCATTGCTCTTCGTTACACGTTGCGTAAAAGGATGCAGAAGAAAAGTCTTCAGTTTTTGAGCGGATGTACTCAATGACTTGGTTCCGATGGTTTCTAATCTGGTTGATGAAGTCCCGGAAGCCGGTTAGATCGGTACCGGCCAGGACGGCCATGACGTTTTCATACGTAGAAATGGGTGAGATTAACGACAGATGATGAGCAAGGTTTTCTTGTCTGAAGAAACCGTTAAGATAACTCTGCTCGATGTCCCAGAGCTTGTTCGCGTACGCGAGCTTCATAGGTACAGTAAGACGGTTCAATTCCCGTTCACCATTAAGCCAGTAAACATCTCTTATTCTGGTGTAGTTTCCGGCAAAAGCATCACTTGGATCGTTTGTGATAATAGACTTAGAAAAGTACTCTTTGACCTTGTTAAACGCGGTTTTGAGCTCACCGTTGAGATCATCTTTGATGGAAGTTATTCGGCCGTCTCGTATCCCTTGTGATTCCAACGGCTGAATTTGTGTAGCCAACTGAGCGCTGGCGTTGGGAATGACGATGGCAAATAGGATCCAGGCAAACAGTCCGAGCACCATCGAGATGGCTGAGCGTCTGGCCAGGGACGAGAACAACAATCCGAATTGGTACATCACCGCGGTAAACGCCAGGGAAGCGACGAACATCAGCCCGACCCGGACCCAGTCCGACCCGCTCAAGACCACCATAGGATAAGACGTGAGAACCAGCAGCCCTACGACAAACGTGATGGTGACGGGGACGCTCAACGTAACCAGGCCCGCCAGGAGCTTGCCTAACAAGACCTGGTGCCGGGCGATTGGATCTGTGAGCATCAGTTTCAATGTGCCCTGTTCGCGTTCTCCCGATACGACGTCATAAGCGACCAGCAGAGCTAAAATGCTGATGATGATCTTGAAAATCAGGGATTCATCGAAGACGGCGAGGATCGGCAAATAGGGATTGCCCCCGCGTTCGGTCACGCTCAGTTCCGGCACTTTCTCCAGCTCGATCTTCGCCGACCCCGCCAGTTGTTTTTCCAAACCCGCGCTAAAGGCCGACAACACGGCCGGCGGACGGTAGATGGTATGCCTTATGTTCCTGTAGACGATGGCGCTGCGAAGTTCGGTCTCGTTTTGCGTGACGTTTTGATTGTACAGGTCTAATCGCTGCCGGTAGTCCGCCGCCAAGATGGGCATGAAGACGGTCGTCAACAATATGCACGCGATCGCGCCGACGGCGAACTTAAACGTCATCAAATTCAGCAGAAATTCTTTCTTGGCGATCTTCCAGATCATCGTTCGCTCTCCAGACCCTGGTCTTTGCAGTCTCATAGCGATCCCGACGTTCGTCGGGATAGAGCGTTGCTTTGACAGACCGTTCGTAGTGATGCCGTAAGGCGTTGTTCCCGACATGCTCTCACGAGCACACGACGTACACCACGACTCATGAGACAGCTTCGGCTGCTTCCATTTCGTGCATGTAGATCTCTTCGAGGTCCGCGTGCTTGAAGTCCTGCTTTTTTCGGACGGCTACCAGACGACCTTGTTTCATAATGCCCACACGATCCGCGATCATTTTTGCCCGAAAGATATCATGTGTAGTCATCAGGATCGCCTTTCCTTGCTCTCGCAGGCGGCGGAGCTGATCGAGGAATTCTTGCGCACTGGTGGGATCGAGGCCGCTGGTCGGCTCGTCCATCAGGATAGCAGGGGGATCCTT
>CAYZAH010000345.1:0-5133 GCA_964475805.1 uncultured Pirellulales bacterium
AGCAAAATGGGCAGAGTCCGTTTCCTTTCATCATCGTGCTTCTTGTCCTGTAAAGCCCTGGCCTTGCCCTGGACAATCGCATCAACCGACTCCAAGTGGCTGGCATTTGCCACCATGCTGATGTGCGCGGTGCCGCCGTCGTCCAGGATGTGGTCCGTTTCGTAGCCGATGTGATACTTGACGTCGCCCCCGCCGCCGGACATGCCGGGCAGGAAATTCTCCTCGAATCGGGAGAAGATTTCCTCCGGCGTCATGTGTAGAATCGTGTTTAGGATCGCCAGGCGGCCGCGATGTGTCGTGCCGATGACAAAGTCCTCGATGCCGTATCGACCGGCACTGTCCACCAAAAAATGCAAACCGGGAATGATCGCCTCGGAACCTTCGAGCGAGAACCGTTTCTGGCCCACGAACGAACGGCCAAGCATTTGCTCAAGCGCCTCGGTCCTGAGTAGATCCTCGAGGATAATTCGTTTGCGGGCGGCGTCCAACGTGGGTGTGTTTCGTGTGGACTCCATCTTTTCGATGAGCCATTGCCGAATCTGTTTATTCTGGATATGGAGAAACTCGACCCCGACCGATCCACAATAGGTCTCCTGGAATGCTTTCAGGATTTCACGTAATGGGGCCCGAGACGGTCTCATGGCCCGGCCGGCGGAGAAGACAGTGTCCAAGTCCGTTTCCGAGATGCCGAAATCTTTCAGTGTCAGTTTCTCATACACTTCGGGATCCTGGTGGCGGAGATAATCATGTTTCGGTCCGTAGTCACCACCGAGTGGATTCAGCCGGGCGTAAAGATAGCCAATATCTCGATATGCCCAGAGCAGACTGTCTACGCGACTCTGGCGATAGGCCATGTCGTGCACCGCAAGCTCTGGGGTTGCCTGCCGGGGCGGGGCCTGCGTTTCGGTCATTTGGCGAAAATAGGAGTCCCAGACGGAACTGAGCGTCGACGGATTCGTCTTCCATTCACGGTAGAGGTTCTCTATGTACGATACGTTATCCATCGTTATTCATGCGCCTTTGAGGGCATCGGCAATTTGGTCGGGTCTGTCCACCACAGTAACGCCGGCTTCCTGCAGCGCTTTGACTTTGGCCTCGGCACCGCCTTTCCCGCCGGAAATAATCGCGCCCGCATGACCCATTCGCTTTTCCGGCGGGGCCGACCGTCCGGATATGAACGCCACCACTTTCTTGTCAACAGAGCTCTTGATAAACGACGCGGCGTTCTCTTCCTCCTCGCCGCCGATCTCTCCGATCAATGCGACGGCCTCCGTTTGGTCGTCATTCTCGAACATATCGAGTAACTCGACGAATCCCGTACCCACGATGGGGTCGCCTCCAATACCTATGCACGTCGATTGACCCAGGTCTTTCTCACTCAGATTATTGACGACTTCGTAGGTGAGCGTTCCGCTGCGCGAGATTACGCCGACTGAGCCGGGCTTGTGAATATGCCCTGGCATGATGCCGATTTTGCACTTGCCGGGCGAGATAATCCCAGGGCAGTTAGGGCCGATCAGACGCACATTCTTTTGTCTAAGCTCGTGATAAATATCGACCATGTCCAGCACGGGAATGCCCTCAGTGATACAGACAACCAATGAGATTCCGTTGTCTGCCGCTTCACGGATCGCGTCCGAGGCAAATGCCGCCGGAACGAAAATCACCGAGCACTGAGCGCCGGTCTCGCCGACGGCTTGTTCCATGGTGTCGAACACAGGCAAAGGCCCCACCTTCTGGCCGCCTTTCCCCGGCGTAACGCCTCCAACTACCTGCGTCCCGTATTCCAGCATGGCCTGAGCGTGAAACGATCCGTCTCGCCCCGTAATTCCCTGGACGATGACCTTGGTTTCCGTGTCCACCAGAATACTCATGAGCGTGCTCCTCCATTTGCACACTCGACCGCGTTCCGAATGGCCTCAGTCATATTTCGGGTGACAACCATGCCGGCTTTCCCGAGCATATCGAGTCCTTCCTGCTCGTTGGTACCGATCAGCCGGATAACCAGGGGTACTTTGATATCAAGCTGGTTCCGGGCTGTCAGGATGCCTTTCGCGATGTCGTCGCAACGAGTGATTCCTCCGAAAATATTGACAAGGATCACTTTCAGCTTTGTGTTCTTCAGGAGTATCCGCATGGCATTAACGACCTTTTGCGGATCGGAGCTTCCGCCAACATCGAGGAAATTGGCAACTGTGCCGCCAGCCAGTTTGATCCCATCCATAGTCGCCATTGCCAAGCCCGCACCGTTGACCATGCAGCCGATTTCGCCATCGAGACTGACAAAGCTCAAGCCAGCCTCTTTGGCCTGGAGTTCCTCGGGTGTATATTCTTCGGGATTTCTGAGCTGGGTAATATCGGGATGCCTTGGAACGCCGCTGTCATCAAAGACAATCTTGGCGTCCGCCGCGATCAATTGGCCCTGAGCAGTCACAACCAGCGGGTTGATCTCGACTAATGAGCAGTCTTTCTCGCGAAAGAGTCGGTACATGTTCGTCACGGTCCGAGTGGCTTGGTCCAAGATGGCGGCGTCTGCAAATGTTGTCGAAAGCCATTCGGATAGCGTTCGCTGGGGGGCAGCCGGGCCGGCCATCACGAAACGGCGAATCTTCTGGGGTTCTTTGGTCGCCGTTTCTTCGATGTCCATGCCACCAGCGGTGCTGATGATGAGAATGACTGACTTCGTCTCCCGGTCGATTGTGATCCCGACATAGTACTCGACTCGAATATCCAGTTTTTCGGCGATCATAACGCACTTGACCGTCATCCCCTTGATTCGCATGGCCAGGATTTTCGTCGCCGCCTCTTCTGCCCGCTTGACCGAATCGACGACCCGAACGCCGCCGGCTTTACCCCTTCCCCCTGTGAGGACCTGAGCCTTGATAACAGCCTGCCCGCCCAGCGTGGCCACGGCCTCGGCTGCTTTACTGGGCGTCTCTGCCGTACTGGCTTGCGGAACCGCAACGCCGTATGCTTCGAGCAAGTCGCGAGCTTGGTATTCGTAGGTCTTTATTGGGTTTGCTCCTTCAGCTTCTTGATCGTGCGCTTCGTCAGATTGATATTCTTCGTGACTTTTATCTCCCGCGGGCAGACGCGGGTGCATTCGAAGTGGTTCTGGCACGCCCACACGCCATCGGGTTTGTCCAGGACGTCGAGACGAGGCTCAACACCCTCGTCCCGGCTGTCAAACACAAACCGGGCGGCCTGCACAACCGCCGCCGGCCCGATGAAGCCGGCCTCCTTGTTGCGGATCACGGGACATGCCGAATAGCAAGCGGCACACAGGATACACTTCGTGGGATCGTCGAACCGGCTCCGCTCCTCCGGCGTTTGGATATTCTCACCACTTTCCGGCTGCCTGGTGGGAATGAGATAAGGCTTCACCTCGCGATAGACCTCGAAGAAGCGCCCGTAGTCAACCATGAGGTCCCGTTGTACGGGCAGCGATTTAAGTGGTTCAATCGTCACGACGGCGCCTTCTTGTTCGGCCACGTCTCGAATCAGCGTTTTGCACGCCAGTCGCTCGACACCGTTGATGAGCATCGCGTCGGAACCGCAAACACCGTGGGCGCAGCTCTTGCGGAAAGACAGCGTCCCGTCGAGATGACGCTTGACGAACATAAGGGTATCAAGAACACGGTCCGTCGGCTCGACGTTCACCGAAAATTCCTGAAATGTCGGATCGCTATTCGCTTGAGGGTTGTGACGCAATATCCTGAGTGTAATATTCATGATTTACTTCCATTTAGACCGATTGCTAATACTTACGCGGTTTCGGCTTCCAGATGGACAGATCGACGGGGCGGGTAGAGAAACGGACACCGTCGGGTTCCAGCCATGCGAACGTATGGTTCAGAAAAGCCTGGTCGTCGCGCTGTGGGAAATCCTCCCTGGCATGCGCACCGCGGCTTTCCTTGCGACGCTCCGCCGAAGCCGCCGTGGCAATCGCCAAGTCCAACAGGTTCTGAAGCTCCAAGGTCTCGAGCAATTCCGTGTTGTAGGCCCGGGACTTGTCACTCAGGCCAAGTTGTTGTGCCTCTTGTTTCAGGCTCAGGAGCTTCTCAAGAGCTTCGTGTGTTCCTTTTTCGTCACGATAGATTCCGACGTTTCCCATCATGAGGTCTCTCATGGAGGCCCTGATTCTCGCTCCAGAGGAGTCACCCTGTTTGCTCGTCATCCGGCTCAATATCTCTTCCACACCCTCCGAAGCGTTAGCCGGTACCGTTGCACGGTCCGCTTTGCGGACGAACTCCGCCATGTGTCGGCCCGCACGCCGGCCAAAAACAACGAGATCGACAAGACTGTTCGTTCCAAGGCGATTGGCACCATGAACGGATACACAGGCACATTCACCCGCCGCGTACAGACCTTCGTAGGCACTACCATCGGTATCGGCGAGGACCCGCCCGTCAAGATCAGTCGGAATGCCGCCCATGCCATAATGTGCCGTTGGCTGGACAGGAATCGGTTTCTCGCTTGGATCCAAACCCAGATAGGTACGACAAAAACTGGTGATATCCGGTAGTTTCTTGTCTAAAACGTCCCGGCCCAGCCCGGTGGCGTCCAGATGCAAGTAGTCGTCCTTCGTTGGATCAGCCAGTATGCCTCGGCCCGCGCGAATTTCGGTCATCATCGCCCGGGCGATCATATCGCGGGGAGCTAAGTCCAGCATCGTGGGCGCATATCGCTCCATGAAGCGTTCGCCCTTGTTGTTTCTGAGGATGCCCCCTTCGCCTCTAACGCCTTCGGTGATGAGTATTCCCATGCCCCGGATGCCAGTCGGGTGGAACTGGAAGAACTCCATGTCTTCAAGCGGGACACCTCTGCGAGCAAGGACCGCTGGGCCGTCGCCCGTATTGGCATAGGCATTTGACGTAGTACGAAACATTCGCCCAAAACCGCCCGTGGCAACGAGTACGGCCCTAGCTGCAAAGACGTGCAGATCGCCGGTGGCCAATTCCAGCGCCACGACGCCGGTGCATTTGAGGCCGTCAAAAAGGACGTCCACGAGATGAAACTCATCGAAGAAGGAGACGCCCGTCTTGATGCACTGTTGGTACAATGTCTGGAGGATCATATGTCCCGTGCGGTCGGCGGCATAGCACGAACGCCGGACCGGCGCCTCGCCGAAGT
>CAYZAH010000346.1:0-1857 GCA_964475805.1 uncultured Pirellulales bacterium
GACCCGCCGTCGCAACCAAACTCCAAATCCGAATTTTAGACTCTCGTCGTCAGCTCTACGGCCAGAACTTTCGCAGGTACTCGATGGTCTCGTAGGTCTGGATCAATAGGTCAATCCCAGCAACCAGAGGGCTTCCCAACCGATTCTGGACTCACCTCGAAGAACCAAGCCTTCAACTCAAGTGTGCGTGCTGAATAGCTCGCAAGACCCAAGATCGGAGCGACATCTATGTCAATCCCTGGAATTCTTGATAGAACCTTCCTGAAAACCTCCTTATCTCCATGCTTCAAGGGCGGGATATACCGTATGTGATCCTCAGGCTTGCACGCAATCCGCTCAATAGCATCAATATAGCGATAGGCTAGTTCTTGAACATCAAGCAGTAGCTTATCACCTGGAGCTTTCAAGACAATCTGATGGTCGGGTAGGCGTTCGGAAGAAATGAAATAGACAAAACCTATGCTTGGAACACCCTGGTGTACAATCCCACAGCGCACGCACTTGTATAACACTCTAGCGAGCGAATCTTCAATATCCATGTGCTCGCTCATGAACCTCGTTGATCTCTTCCCTGAAGAGCGTTCGCAGAATCCATAGCACATCCCACCGAGTAAGTCGATGCCATTTGCAGTGACTTGCAAGAGCGGCCCTGCACGCTTTGAGTTCACCAAGAGCTCTTTCACATCACCTTTGCTATAGTCCAAGACTACTTTGTTGAAATAAGCTATCGCTTCGGCATTGACAGACCTGTTTGTCTCGCTTTCCATCATAAAACCCTGAGAATTCAGTCTCCTGCATCTTCATGAACAAACGCCAGCTTAAATCATGATACTAATTCTTGTGCTACTGATGCATTTGCAGAAATCCCTATTCTCGCCGGATTATTGATATGCTTGGTGTCTTACGTCAGTTAAACAAGCTATTTAACCTTTTTCCGAACAAAGAAATAAGACCGGTTATGCATATTATCGGATTCGCTTTAACCTCCTGTTATCAAAAACACAACGACATCTGTTCAACCATCATAAGACACCAAGGGATATGGGATAAAACAAGAAGTCAAACCTGCGACCGTGGCTCTTGGACATCGCGCCCGTAGAATAGGCTTCTCTATGACCAGAATTTCCGAAGGTACTCGATGCTCTTACGGGCGATGATTTCGGGGTCGGGATCGTACTTAAAAACCTCGACACTGAGCCACTTATCCCAGCCAATCTCGTTAACCGCCTCGGCAATCGGAGCATAGTCCACCTCACCCATCCCGGGGCCGTACAGGTTCGGGTCGTTGACGTGAAAATGGCCGATGTCCTCGACCCGAAGCGAGCGGATGATATCCGGCACGGGCGTCGGTTCCGAGCACATCGCCTTGACGTCCAAGTGAATCTTGAAGTTCGGATGGTCGATCTGCCGAACCATCTTCATCCCTTCGGCGACCGTGTTGATAAAATCGGTTTCCGCGGGTGAGAGCGGTTCGAGGCAGATGGTCAGACCCAACTGGCCGGCCTTGTCCATGACGGAGCTAAGCAGATCGACGGCCCGCTTCCACGCACCGTCTTTGGTCTGTCCCTCGACAATGCTCCGCTGCTTCGGCGAGCCGAGCACCAGTACTTTGCCGCCCAGATCGGCGCACAAATCAAGGAGGCAGGACAAGTAGTCCCTTGTCCTGCCCCAGACTTGATTATCCGTCGTAGTCATGTGCAACCCCGCCGGGCCGGCGAAAAGCCAGTGCAGCCCGACGGTCTCAAGACCGTGGTCTTCGATGATTTGCCGGACCTCTTTCCGTTGCTCGGCACTGACCTCTTCGGCTGAAGGGGCCAGTGTAAACGGCGCAATCTCCAACCCGTCATAACCCAGCTT
>CAYZAH010000346.1:1957-5129 GCA_964475805.1 uncultured Pirellulales bacterium
CCGACGTACTTCTCCTGCTGCGCATCCATCGTCAGCATCGGGCCTACGGTGATCGGCTCTTTGTTCAGATCTACCTCATTGGCAGCCAGGTGTTCGAGCATCCTGTCGAACGAGTCCATCATGTCAGAGTTGTCGCCGATGGCCTTCCTAATCTCATCGGGCGTCGCCTTCTTGCCCAGACGGTAAGAGGTATTGGCCATGTGGCACAGCGAGGCTGAGAGATGCCCGACTTCGATGTCGGCGTTCAGCTCCTTGCGATTGTGGTCGCGCACGGCCTTGATGAAGTTCTCGTGATGCCCGGCGCCACCGCGGCCGACGAATTGCTTGATCTTCTTGCCATGGTCGTCATAGACCCAGCCGCCGCCATCGCCACAAGCGAAGTAGCCGCCTTCGCACTGCACGAAGTCGCCGATGCTGACCCCGGTCCTGCGGTAGTTGTCCATGTGGCGGGCGCCCTTCTGGGCAGGCAAGCCGCGCACCTCAAAGATCAGCGGCGCCGGCTTGTAATCGAAGTAGGCAATCTGCGTGTTGGCGGTCTGGCCGATGTCGTCGGTCTCACGGCAACCGAACCGCCCGCCAATGCTGAAGCAATGTCTGGGCAGACCCGGATCGCCCAGCGCCCAGCGTCCGATGTCCATCTCGTGGGGACCCTGGTTGCCGATGTCGCCGCACCCGGTGTTCCACATCCAGTGCCAAACGTAGTGCAACTGGGTGCGATGCAATGGCATCATGTCGGCCGGGCCGCTCCACAGATTGTAGTTCACAGTATCCGGCACCGGATTGGGACCGTTCGTTCCGTGTACAATGCCGTTGGTCCCGGGGCCGCGCCCTTTGTAACAGAAGCCGCGAACCCATTTGACCTTGCCGATGTGGCCTTCACCAATCCATGCAAACGCCGCCGGATGAGCCTCGGACGAACGCTTCTGCGTACCGATCTGCACGATGCGGTCGTACTTGCGGGCGGCCTCCACCATTTTGCGGCCTTCCCAAATCTCGTGCGAAGCGGGCTTTTCGATGTAAACGTCTTTACCCGCCTGGCAGGCCCAGACGGTCGTCAGCGCGTGCCAGTGGTTCGGCGTGGCCGAGGTGATCGCGTCGATGTCCTTGCGGTCGAGCAGCTTTCGCATGTCGGTATAGCCGTCCACCTTGATGCCCTTATCGGCAAAGAACTTGACCCGCCCATCAACGTGGTTTTGGTCCGCGTCACAAACGGCCACGTACCGTACGCCGGGAATCTCGCTGAAGATGCGTGTATGATAGCTTCCCTGCCCTCCGACGCCGATGGTGGCAATACGAATCTCGTCGTTAGCGCCCAGCACGCGCGTGGCGGGCCCCGCCAGCGCCAGGCCGGCGCCAACGGCCATCGTACCTTTCATAAAATCTCTACGACTTAGCTTACCCATAATGCTTCTCCTATATAACGTGTTTTTGGCCTATTTTGTCGCGGCGTACTCGCGGTAATGCTCGGCGACCTTAGCCTGTTTGTCATCGCCTTCGTGAAAGTAGAGGCGATATTTGAACGTCACGCTCTGCCCGGCCGGAATGACCAGATCACCCGTGCCGGCAGGCTTCTTCTCGAAATAATGGACGCCGAACGGATTGGCCGCGAACAACCCATAATCGCGCACGTGCCACCACGTCGGATGTCGCGGATTGTCCGGATGGTCGAAGATGGCCACGCCCACGGTATGGCCGTCAACCGGCCCGTAGTAGTCGCACCATTCCGCCCGCTTGCCCCAGGTGCTGCCGTCGGTGTCGCCGGCACTGTTGATGATGTGGCCCTTGCCCACCTTGCCTTTCAGCCGCATCGTCGGGGTCAGCCGAATCGCCATTGAGCCTTCCTTCGTATCGCCCATCGTCACTTTCCCGTTCGAAGCGTGGATCGTGATCTCCCAATCCATGATCCGGCCATCCGGCGTGTCGTAGAACTTCTCAGTCCGCGTGTCAGTGCAAACAACCGTGCCGTCCTTTGCCACGTATTTGTCGGTCGAAACGATCTCGCCCATCTTGGCGCCTGATTTGATCTTGAGGAACTTGTCATGGACGATCTTGCCGGAATTGGCGGCGCCCTCGCCCCAGAAATCCTGTCCGTTGATCTCGCCGTGCGTGAACCACAGGCTCTTGTGGTGGACGTGGTCTTTCGCCTCGTCCGGATTGGTGTCCTTCATCGGCCAGTTGCGAACAACCAACTCGCCATCCGGTCCGTACACGGGATAGAAGTACGGCCTCGGCACGTCTTTGTAATTGTATTCGGTGAACAGCTTGCCGTTGATCTCGACCCGCAGCTTGTCTCCGACCTGATCGATCTTTACGCCGCTGGACGCCGAGGAGCCGACTGAGGCTTTGGCTTTAGCTACCATCTGCTCGAAAACCTTCCGCTGCTCGGCCAGAGCCGCGACGCGGTCCGGGGGATTCGTACGGGCTTCGAGCAGAATCCATCCCTTGTAGTCCATCCCGACAAACAGGTCCATAAGCTCCTGGTAAGGATAGTCGCCGATGTTCAGCTCGCGCACGTGGCACGTATCACCGAAGCGATCCTTGACCAGGTTGAAGTTGTACACGAGGCCCTGGCCTTCCAGGTCCTGTTCGTTGCAGTTCCAGCAGACGCCCACGTTAGGATGGGTGGCAACGTCCATGATCGCCTTGATGATGGGCAGGCGGGAGCAGCCGCCGTGCACTTCCAGGCGAATCTTCTGGCCGTAGTCAACGGCGTAGCGGCCCAGCTCGTTGAGCGATCGTCCGATTTGCTCGATCGTCTTTTCCTGAGGCACGTTCCGGGGCAGATCGTTCGGTTTGACTTTGACGCCTGAGCCGCCGCAGTCGTGTGAGAGTCTGACGTAGGCCTTCGCCCCCTCCATGTCTTTCGCCAGCCTGTCCTTCTCGGCGTAGTGGAACGCGAAATTCGTCCCGAGGCCCACCAAAATGACGGGGCTGTCGTCGAAACGCTTTTTTACGTCCCGGCGCTGTGCAGCGGTCAGGTTCGATTCGACGCCGTGGGCGTGCTCGGTCCGCAGCTCGACGCCCGGCACACGGGCCTTTTCGCAGTTTGCTATGACCGTCGGCAGATCCCAATCGCGGCCCCATTGATAGGTCACCAGACCGAACCGCATTCGTGCCGGCATATCCATCGACGGCGCCAGCCTTGCCAGCGGCCCGGCTACCAGGGCGCCGG
>CAYZAH010000347.1:0-5128 GCA_964475805.1 uncultured Pirellulales bacterium
GTAATCCTTAACATTTTTTGTAGCAAGACGGTGGGGCAAGCCGCCACCCTACGCAATTGGATTCCTGCTTTCGCAGGAATGACCAGCGTCGAGAATCGAGCATCCGGCTTCGAGTACCATAAATATCGAATCCTTCGACTCCGCTCAGAACGAGGTTAATCGGTGTGAATCTGTGTCACTTGCCATTGACTATTTTCTATTTGCTACTGTCTCTGGGTCCTCGGTGCTCTCTGTGGCTGAGAAATAAAAGGAAGAAATACGGAAAAATGGACTCTCCTAAGCGTGGTTGGCCGGACGATAATGTAGAGAAGGTGATAGACTGTGACAGAAGTGGATCCTACTGAGGTTGAGCGTGTATGAGGTATGCAGGACTTACCGATGATCCGGCCAAGCGAAAGCGGGAACGGGGCAACCCTCAGGACTTCAGGGTAATCCAGCAATTCACGTCCGAGACGTCGGCCCGGCAGTGGGCAAGGAGAATGCTGAACCAGGGATGCGAGCAGGATACCGCCGGCCAGGGCTGGAAGTACGGCTACACCTTCTCCATCCGGCGGTAGCTCGCCGCCTGCCTTCGTCCATCGCCGCCATCCAACTGCCGTTCTCCGCCACCCGGTTGACCTTCCCGCTCGGCCTCTAAAAGCTCTTTGTTATACACGTAGATGTTAATCTGCTGCTCAACGGTCTTTTCACCTTCGAAAACGACCGTAATCGGATGCACGCCAATGTCGTCCCATCTGGGTCTCCATTTGATGAAATCATCGCCGTCTCTTTTTACCAATTTCATGCCCCAGGGATGAGGTTTCTTTATGGAAACGTCGCAAATGCCCGGCCGCTTGATCTCTATCATATAGATGTCGTCAGTTGGATCTCTGTTGGAAGGTTTTTGAATTTCCAGCAGGACCTTGCCTTCTTTGTCCACTTCGACTTGCCTGGCAAATAGATCCAGGGCCTTTTCTTTTGCGCCGATAAGACAAGGCAAAAGTATGCCCAACAACAACGCGATAATGGACATTACGATCAAGAGCTCAAGGAGAGTAAAGCCTTTCCGGCGCATTTCTTATCCCTTCTAATTCTGCTTTGTCCTGCGAGATACGTCTGCCCTATTGATTATAGCTCTTTTGCGACGCCCCACACACGAAAATTAGGGGGAAATAGAGTGGCACGCCTTTGAGATTGACGATTTTCTCACAGCCTTTGGTAAAGCCGGTCAGCGCCCTGCATATCCGTATAACCTGTGCCACAAGCAGCCGCGTCCAATGCGCATCTGTCATCTGTCGTCCGTCGTCCGTCCTCCGCCGTCTGTACTCATTCGGGAACGGAAATAAATAAAAAGAATGCTTGACAAGGCCCAATAATGTGGTATAAATGATGGAGTATACAAAGATTAGAAATCTTTAGGCCCCAGACGAAGACCTCTAACCTTTACGGTTTTTCCGTTGAGTCGCTTATCTGATAGGAACAAGGATGGCAAAAAAACTGAAGACTTCGGCTGACGACAGGAAGTGCGCATATCCGCACTGCGAGCAACTCTTGAGTATTTATAACCATGAGGCGTACTGTCACGTCCATCGCGAACGGATGTCGCACAAGCAAGCGCCTGCGCTTCCATATCATCATCCATCATAAGCATCAACCCTGCGTGCTACGGAGCACGCAGGCAACTCATAAGAAAGGCCGTTTCCCCACGCTGACCAATCCTGAACGTGCCCGGCGGCTCCGTCCGGGTCTGGCCGGATGTTCGACGCTCACTATTGAAATACCTTCAGTTCCGCGGCGGCGGGGATGACTGCAAAACTGTCATTTTTCTACTGGCCCGGCGGTGGAGGGTCGCTTATAATCAGTGGGTTTGAAAGGATTGTTTATGGAACATGATGAAAAGAAGCCGGGTGGGGCGGAGAAAGACGCGGCGGCGATAGAGCGGCTGCGCCAGCTTCGGGAAAAGTTGCTCTCGGACGACATCGAAGCGGCGCGGGTCGCGGGGTTTAATCTGTCGTGGATGCAGGAAGACGGGCTGGCGATCCTGAAAGAGGCGCTCTTCGGCAACTATTCCAGGACGACGAAAAAAGCCGCGGCCTACGGGCTGCGGAGCATGCACGGCCGGATGAAGAGTCTGGGGGCGGAAGTGCTCGAGCAGGGGCTGAGCCATCGCGACAAGACGACGCGGGACGCTTGCGCCAAGAGTATAGCCATCATAAAGGGCGAGGCGCCCAAAAAGGGCGGCGGCGAGAGGAGAACTGGGTCGGGCCGGCGGCGGATCGAAGACATTCGGGGCAAGAGGCGGCCGAGATCGCAGTCGCCGCGTAGGAATCGGCCGCCCCGACGCTAAAGTACTCGTTCGGCAAATCCAGCTAATCTGAAATCGCCCGTTCTTGTTTGCGCCGTCTCAGGCTTCTTCATCGGAAGCATTTTTCGTTTCTGTCGGCACAGCAGGGGGGGCAGCCGGTTCCGTGGAAGCAACCGCACCGGCGTCATCAGACATCTCTGCGATCTCCTGGAATTTCTTTTCAATGTCAATGCCGGTGGCCGCCTTCATTTGTTCCAGGAACTTGACGAGCGCACCCGGTGCGGCGGTCATGAGCCTGTTCACGGCGTTGTCGCCGTCCCGGCCGCCGCTGTCGAGCGCGATGACCTTGTCGAACTTGACCTGGCCGATGGACTTCGCTCCTTGCTCCGCCACGGCTTTGACCGCCTCCAGGGCAAGATTGAGCTGGGCCGCTTTGCCGTAAGCGTTCCAGGCTCCCGCCTTCTCCCGCAGGCCTTTGGCTTCGGCCTCAAGCTGCACCTGCGTGCCTTTAGCCCTTGCTTGCGCCACCTTCAAGATAGCTTCCGCCTCGCCTTCGGCCCTGAGGACGGCCGCCTGCTTCTGGGCGTTCGCGGGGACGACGACCTCCGCCCGGTATTTCTGCTCTTCGGCTTCGGCTTTTGCGGCTTCGACTTTCGCCCTGGCCCTTTGCTCCTCTTCGAGGACTTTTTGCTCCTGGATCACCACCGCCTGCCGGGCCCTCGCCTCGGACAGCGGCCCCTGCTGCTCGGCCTTCTTCACGGCTGCGAGGGTTTCGCCGCGATAGTCCTGCTTGGCGACGTCCCGGTTCTTCTCGGCTTCGGCGATCTGCTTTTCCTGCTCGGCCCGCACGACCTCGCCTTCCCTTCGGGCGGTCTCGGATTTCTGCATTGCGTCTCGATCCGCTTCGGCCTGGCCGATGGCGGCGTCTCTCTTGACCTCCGCCGTTCGCTTGATGCCCAGTGCTTCGAGGTAGCCTCGCTCGTCGCGAATGTCCTGGATGTTGATGATGTCGATGATGACCCCGATCTTCGCTAATTCTTCGCCTGCCTGGTCGAGGACCTTGTTCACGAACATGTCTCTCTTTTGATAGAGTTCCTCGACGGTCAGCACGCCGATGATGTCACGGAGCTGGCCCTCCAGCGTCTCCTTGATGATCTGCTGAATTTGGCGCGGGTCGGTGCCGAGGAACCGCTCGATGGCCCGGTCCAGCATGCCCTCGTCGCCGGAGATCTTCACGTTCGCCACCGCGTCGATCGTCACGGGCACGCCTTCTTTCGAGTACGCCTTTTCCACTCGGACGTCGGCGAGATTCATCGTCTTGAGCGAAATTCTGTTGACCCGTTCGAGGACCGGGATACGCAATTTCGCCCCTCCGACGATCGCCCTCCATCCTCGGACGACCACCTGTCCGTCCGACATTTGCACTCGATTCTTCTTCCCAGTGAAGATCAGCGCCTCGTTAGGCTCGGCTTTCAGCCAGTTGTTGGCGATAATCAGCACAATCGAAAGAACGGCGATGACCAAAATAGAAATGACAATGATCAAACCTAAGCTTTCCATGATGATTCTCCTTACTCCACAATCGCGGTTTTTCCAGTCACGGCTTTTATGGTCACGAACGCACCTTTTTCATATTCTCTTTTGGGATCGGCGGCTCGGGCATTGAAGTACGTGCTCTGTCCCGCGGCGTCGTTGGTGGCTTCGATTTCTCCCGTGCCGCCGTCTTTCGGGATGGGCACGACGACCCGGCCCTGTGTTCCCACGAATGAGGTCAATTGAACCTGGCTCGACGCCTGCTGCTCGTAGAGAATCTTGAGAAGCTGGTAGCCGAGAAACCAGGCCACGCCGCCGCCAATCAGCCCGGCTACAACGTGATGAACGGGCCATTTGAAATAGACGGCCAGATAGCCGCTGGCGCCGAAACCGACCAGGAAGAACAAGATCAACTTTACGCTGATCGCGCCCGGCCCGCCGAGGTCGCCGGCCTCCGCGTTGAGATCGAAGTCCGTGTCCACGTCGATGTCCGCATCCACGTCCGCGTCGGCCCCGAAGATACTGATGAAGAGCAAAATCAGCCCTGGAATGACAGCCATCAGCCCGTAAATCAGCAATAGACTCATAACCCGCACCCTTTCTTTTCGTCAAGAATAGCTCTCCAGCCGGCGCGGAGAATAAGACCGCCGGACCCGATTGTCAAGCGCTATTCATCATTCAGCGGACGAATTTCCAAGCGTTCGAAAAGCCATCCAATCCATATACGCTTGAGAACGCGGAAAAATCATTCAAAGAGGATGATGTGGCGCGCATATTTTCATCAGATCTTTGCGCTTAATGCCATAGGTACCCATTGGAACAGTCTGTTTGTCACTTTATAATACCGCTCATGATGAACGGATAGGTTACGGTAATGCGTAAAAGGTTTATATGAGGTTGATACTTGTCTTTGCGCCTTGCGCCAGTCCCACGTATGTGCCGTTGGGGATAGCTTCTCTGTCGGCATTTCTCAGAGCAACAAATCCGCAATGCGACCTCAATGTGGTCGATTTGAACATCGCCGCGTGGAACCGGCTCGTCGATGAAAGACAGGAGTTTCGGGCGTTTCGAGATTTCGTCCAGGGCAAAGAAGGGGATTTTTTCGACGAGACATTGTACAGAGGGCATCAGCTTGTCTGGAAGCGGCTCGTAGAACTCCACGACGCGTACATCCAGATGGCCCACAGCTATCTGGAACGCGACATTCTCGGCGACGAGCTTCAGGCATTCCTCGCTTATTGTTCCGGCCTTGTTCTGGCCAACGACCCGGAACTCGTCGGATTCTCGATCATGTACCCCAGGCAAGTCGTG
>CAYZAH010000348.1:0-5123 GCA_964475805.1 uncultured Pirellulales bacterium
GGTCTATCCGAAGGGTAGCTTCAAGAACCCGCAGATGGCCCCGTATTCCTACCAGAACGGCGGTGATTGGTCCTGGTTCGGCGGGCGTATGATCCGTCAGCTCATCCGATACGGTTTTGTTGAAGAGGCCTACCGCGAACTCAAACCCATGACGGCAAGGGTACTGCGCCACGGCGACTTTTACGAGTGGTGGTCGCGAGACAATCAGCCTCAAGGCTCGAAGCAGTATCGCGGCTCGGCGGGCGTTCTTGGAATGGCTATTGTCGAGCTACTCGCCTGGGCTGATCAGCATCAAGGGGATTCAGCCGGGCATGCCGATACCGGCCAAGTGATACTTTGGGAAATCGGCAAGACCGATGGGAAGAACGCGGAATTCGCGCTGGCGCCGAACGGTTGGGGGAACTACAAGAATGACGGCTTCTATGTAGTCGGCGGTTCAGAATCGAAGAAAGACTGGCCTTACGTCCAGCCCGGTCCCGCGGATAGCTGGGCAGGTTCGCGGCCGCATACCTTTATCGTACTCTTTGGACTAAAAAACGCACCGACGTCCGGGGACTGCCATCTTGAGATAAGTCTCATCGATACACACAGCACGAGCCCGCCAAGAGTTCGTATCGAGATCAACGACCGGGTGTTCGAGCGATCTCTGGATGCCGGCGCGGGTGACGCCTCAATCCATGGTGAGCCGGGGAAAGGCCGACGGGAGAGGATAGATGTCACGTGCCCCGCAAAAGTCCTCAAGGCAGGCGACAATGAGATTCGCATAACGACCCTCAAAGGCAGTTGGATGCTTTATGATTCGATCGAGTTTTCCGTTCCCAAGGGTGCCACGCTGAATAACGTGCAGTCTCGAACACTGATCGAGGAGGCCATGCCTATACGAGCCTTGCAACGACGTAATGGCCTGATGTTCCAACCGGTGTCAGTAAACCTCCGGCATTTCGGCAAGGAGACCGATGCCACCGTGCACCTCAGCGATGAGCCTCCGGTCACCGTGCACCTCAAGCCTGGTTCGCAAGAGGTGGAGTTGCTGGCGGGTGCGGTCGAAAGCGGAGCGAAACGGAAGGTAACGGTCGCTGTGGGTGACAAAACGGTCGCGTCGCGCGAGGTTACATTGAAGCCGGTGAGAAAGCTTACGGTCTACATTACGCCGCACTCGCATACTGACATTGGCTATACGGAGATCCAAACCGCTATCGAAAAGAAACAGGTGCAGAATCTCGTCGATGGCATCGCCGCCGCCAAGCGAACCGCGGGCTATCCCGAAGGCGCGCGTTTTGTGTGGAACGTCGAGGTACTGTGGGCGGCGGACCTTTACCTGCATCGACTCGACGACCAGCAGCGAGAGGCGTTCCTGGATGCGGTCAAGAAGGGACAGGTCGTGTTGAACGGCATGTATCTGAACGAGCTGACCGGGCTGTGCCGGCCGGAGGAGCTTGTGCGCTTGTTTCGATACGCCACGGAGTTAGCTGAGCAAACCGACGTGCCGATAGATGCGGCAATGATTTCCGACGTCCCCGGCTACACGTGGGGCACGGTCACCGCCATGGCACAGGCGGGGATTCGGTATTTTTCGGTGGCCCCAAATTACTTTGATCGCATCGGCACCATTCTGCGCGAGTGGGAGAACAAACCGTTTTATTGGATGGGTCCCGACGGCCAGACGAAGGTCCTGGTCTGGATTCCATTCTGGGGCTACGCCATGTCGCATCGCTACGGGAAGATGTCTGCCCAGCTTGTCGAGGACTTCTCCGACGGGCTGGCCAGGCGAGGCTATCCGTACGACGTCGCGTACGTGCGATGGGCTGGTCACGGGGACAACGCGGTGCCCGACCCGGCTATCTGCGAATTCGTCAAGGACTGGAACGCGAAGTATGTGTGGCCCCATTTCATCATTTCCGGCGTGAGCGAGGCGTTCCACGCGTTCGAGCAGCGCTACGGCGATAGGCTTCCCGTTGTGCGAGGCGACTGGACCCCCTACTGGGAGGATGGGGCCGGCTCGTCCGCTTCCGAGACCGCAATGAACCGCGCCAGCTCGGACCGGCTCTCACAGGCCGAGGTACTCTTTGCCATGTCGAAGCCGAGCGAATATCCGACGGCGGCCTTCGAGGCAGCGTGGAAAAACGTGCTGCTTTACTCCGAGCATACGTGGGGCGCCTGGTGCAGCGTCAGCGAGCCGGAGCGAAAGGAGACCCTGGAACAATGGAAAATCAAACGAGGCTATGCGCTGTCGGCGGATAGACAATCTCGCGAGTTATTGGTCCGGCCCCTCGCCGGCCCGACTGTGTCGCCGAGAACGATAGACGTCTTCAACACGCTCTCCTGGCCGCGCACGGGGCTGGTTATTGTGTCGAAGGAGCTTTCCGCTGGTGGCGACCGTATCACTGACGATGCCGGCAGGCCGGTCCCGTCTCAGCGATTGACTTCAGGTGAGCTTGCTTTTATCGCAAGCAACGTGCCTCCTTATGCTGCGCGTCGCTACACTGTGGTCCCGGGTGCGCCTTACGTTGAGAGTCGTGCGGCCGTACAGGGCGCCACACTTGATAGCGGTGTCATTCGCGTCCGAGTGGATGAGAAAACTGGCGGTATTGTCGAACTGACGGCCAAAGGCCTGGACGGCAACTTCGCCGATACGAGCGATGGCGAGGCCCTGAACGACTATCTCTACCTGATCGGAGACGATCTGAAGGACCTTCAGCGCAACGGCCCGGTGACGATCCGCGCCGGAGAAGCAGGCCCGTTAGTCGCTTCTCTCATCGTCGAATCCGCCGCGCCGGGCTGCCGGAAACTCGTGCGTGAGCTGCGCGTCGTCGCCGGGCTGGACTACGTCGAGCTTATCAACACGGTCGATAAGGCGCGACTGCAAGCCAAGAGCTACCACGCGAAGGAAGGCAAGGAGAGCGTGAATTTCGCGTTTCCTTTCGATGTGCCGAACGGCAACGTGCTTTTGGATATCCCGCTCGGCATGATGCGTCCGGAACTCGACCAAATGCCCAGCGCGTGCAAGAACTGGTTCACCGTGGGCCGCTGGGCCGACGTCTCGAATGAGAATCGCGGCGTCACGTGGGTGACGCTCGATGCGCCTCTGCTGCAAGTGGGCGGCATCACGGCCAGGCTGCTCAACTCGCAAACCAATCCGGACGTTTGGCGTCAGCGCGTCGAACCGACGCAGAAACTCTACTCATGGGCCATGAACAATCACTGGGGCACCAATTATCGCGCCTACCAGGAAGGTCCGACCGTATTTCGCTTTGTTTTGCGGCCGCATCGCCAGCGTGACCCAGCGGAGGCGACGCGATTTGCTACTGGCTTTAGTCAGCCGCTTGTCGCCAGCCCCGCACAAGGCGCAACACCCACCGACAAGCCCTTACTGACCGTCGAGCCTGATGACGTCGTCGTGGCCACCCTCAAACCGAGTGACGACCGCCGAGCGTTGATCGTTCGTCTTTTCAATGCCTCGGGCCAGGCGAGATCCGCTCGGCTAAAATGGGGCCGAGTCCAACCCACGACGGTATCTCTCAGCGACACCAGCGAGCAAGCGGGCGAACGTATGGACGGCCCCATCGACGTGCCGGCATGCGGCCTGGTGACTATACGTGCGGAGTTCAGGTAGGCAGTCACAAATCATACGAGGTTGTAGGACATGCATGGAGAGTCAATGAATCACAGCGGAACAAGAGGATTTAATGCCGCGACGATGCTAATGACCAGCGCGATCATCGCGGCGTTGGGATCGTTTCTGTTCGGATTCGATACCGCGGTGATCTCGGGCACGACGGAAGCGCTCCAGAGATTGTACTCGCTCTCGGATAGCATGAAAGGCTTCACGGTTTCCAGTGCGCTGATCGGAACGCTCTTCGGCGCTCTGCTGGTCGGGCGGCCCTCCGACTGGTGGGGAAGGCGACCGGTGCTGACGGTCCTGGCGGTTTTCTACACGGTTTCGGCCGTCGGCTGTGCCTTCGCCTGGAACTGGTATGTGCTGCTGGCCTTTCGCTGGATTGGCGGGGTCGCGGTCGGTGGGGCGTCCGTGGTCTCACCGGTGTACATCACCGAGATCGCGCCTGCCCGAAGGCGGGGCCTGTTGGTGGCCGTCAGTCAGTTGAATATCGTTGTAGGCATTCTGGTCGCGTACTTCTCGAACTTCCTGGTAGCGTATCTCTTGGGGCCGGAGCACCCAACGGTATGGCGGTGGATGTTTGGCGTAGAAGCCATCCCTGCGGGTGTCTTCATCGTCGCCTCGGTGCTCATTCCAGAGAGCCCACGATGGCTAATGAAGAAAGGAAACCGCGTAGCCGCTGAAGAGACCCTGGCGAGGTTTGGCCACGAGAATCCTCAGCAGGAAGTCGACGAGATCGAGCGGTCGCTCACCTCCGACAGGCTCGGCGGCCACCAGAGCCTCTTCCATCGCAAGTATCTCAAACCGTTGTTGCTGGCGGGAATGATCGCCGCCTTCAACCAACTGGACGGCATCAACGCGGTGATTTACTACACGGCCGACATCTTCCGTATGGCCGGCGCCGACAAGACAGGGGCCCTGATGCAGTCCGTCATCATCGGCCTGACGAATCTCGTCATGACGGTGATTGCGATGGCACTGATCGATCGAGTGGGCCGCAAGTCGCTCCTGCTGGCTGGCTCGGTGACCTTCGTTATGTCCCACGCCCTGGCCGCTTGGGTTTTCCACACGCACGCTCAGGGGTGGATCGTCATCGTCGCGATGATGGGCATCGTGGGTTCGCACGCCTATTCACAGGGGGCCGTGGTGTGGGTGGTCATCAACGAATTGCTCCCCAACGCAATCCGCGCCTCGGGCTCGGCGGCGGCCTGTTTCCTGATCTGGCTGCTCTGCATCGGCGTGAGCTGGCTTTTCCCGATCGTGGCCGCCAACTCAGGCGCCCAGGCCTTTGCCTTTTTTGCCATCATGATGGTCCTGCAATTCGTTCTCGTGCTGAAGTACCTGCCTGAAACCAAAGGCATTTCACTCGAAGAATTGCAGGAACGCCTGGGAGTGGGAGACTAATACCGGGCAGTCGGCGAGGTGTCATACCGATTCTCATGCCAGAAACTCTCCCAATGGGCCCGGCTGGATTCGAACCAGCGACCAAGGGATTATGAGTCCCCTG
>CAYZAH010000349.1:0-5121 GCA_964475805.1 uncultured Pirellulales bacterium
ACGGAACGGCGAACCGCCACGATCACTTTGGAGCGAAAAGCACCGAGCGTCTCCCACGACCTGGTTCACAGCAAGATTGTCGAATGGCAAGATGGGCAAACGAACCTGACTCTTGACGGCGAAGACGTCGCAGTGATCGATTTCGATTGACTACCGACCTGGGACTGGCTCGTTTTGACGGCGTCGTTCCGTCAAAAGGTGCCTGTCCCTCACGTTCAAAAGGGACAGTCAGTTTTCTAAACGACAGAAACCAGACAGTCCCAAGGCGCAACCGTTTTCTGCACGGCGTGTTTCCAATAGTCAATAGACAATCGTCAATAGTCAATTCCCCTACCACCGGAAGAACCTATAAGGATCGTCCCACTCTTGCGGCACGTCCAGGTAGAGACCTTCCAACCAGCGCTTCTCGTCCTTAGACGTGTTCACGGGACGGCTGAAACGCTCCAGAACAGGCGTTGACCCCGCCGCTCCCATATTGGCCAGCAGTCGCGCCAGAAGGCAACTGATCCGGCGGAACGTTCTCTTGACGTTCTGTGGCTCCTTGTTGCTGAAGTCCCAGGGTGCGAGTTGGCAGAAAACGACGTTGAAGTCCCTGGCACAGGCCAGAACGCCATCGCCGACAACTATACCCCCTTCCGAGACCAGGGGCAGCGTTCGAGGCTCACGACTGTGCACGTCCGCCGGGCCGACTCCCGCAAACGGAGAATCAAAGCCAGACGCTGCAAAATACGCTGAGATGTGCTCGGCTTCTCTCATCCGGACTTTCAGCGAGAGAAATGCGTTGGCTTGCTGCTCGTCAAGCCCGACCGCCAGCAGATGCCCGCCGGTTCTGAGCCAATCGGCGATTGCCACCGCATCGCCAGTGAGTTCTTGTCCGCCACTCGGTCCGACCACGAGAACCTGGTCGGCGGACAGGTTCCCAGCGTCGTAAGGGACCAAAGAGACACCACATGATTCGAGGTACGCTTTGCCGATGGGATCGCCAATGTAGATAGCTTGTCGCCTGGGCACCGGTTTCCACGCCGATACGTAGCGGAGTATGTTCCGCGCCAGCGTCTGGGCGGCCGGGTCGTCTTCCGTGCGGCCCGTGACGTCCATCTGGCAGAAGAGCACCATTCCACTACCTTCATGATATTCCATCAGCGGGCTGTATTGCAGGTCGAAGCCGCCATCGAGAACAGGCAGAAAATCGCCGCGAGGGGGCCTCTCGATCAAGACCGAAGCGACGTTTCCTCGATTGCCACATCGCCAGAGCCGGGTGACGGGGATGCCGCACCATTCGACCGTCGGGCCGTAGCCGGGGCGTGTCTCGTACTTGAGACGTGGGGGCAGGATGGTCGCCTGCCCACGCCAGTTACACAGATGTTCAGCTTTGATCCCGTTGACGAGCGGATGGTCGGGCACACGCTCGAAGACCCGCCGCAAGCCACGCTCCGCTACGCGGAATCCGAACCGTTTGGCCAGGACGTCCCCGGTCTGCTCGAATAGGATCACCTTCAGCCCGTCGCGCACGCGAGCAATATCCGGTGCCGGGCTTTCCATCGTCAAAGCAGACTTGCCAACGACAAGGGTGTCATGTCCCGACAGGTCCGCGTTCGCATTGACCGGCTGGTACCGGATCCCCATATCGTCCAACAGTTTTCGCGTCTGTCCCTTCGGATCGAATAGCGCAATCTTGCCAGCCGGCGGGTCGAATTGTCGGAGCGGCATAATGTCGATCAAGAAACTGTCGGTCTGCGATTCGCCGTTGTTGAAACTGAAGGTCGCTTTGAGTTCATATCTGCCCGGAGCCATGTCAGCCAGCAAGTCAAATCGCAGCGGAATGCGCTGTTGCTGTCCCGTCGGGACGGTGATCTGCTTCGTGCCAGCGACTTTTCCAGGCAGACCGAAATCCCACGCGCAATCGCACGTCACGGTCTCGCGAGAGTTGTTTATAACGACAAGCTGCTTTTCGACGGTCTGACCCGGCAGGAAATTGTGGTCCTTGGTCGTAAAGGCTCCCGGCTTCCCGGCGATGTACGCGAGCAACGGCCGGTTATTGCGCATTAATGCCTGCGCCGCTACAGTTGGGACCCAGTCCGAACGGTCGAAGGCCAGGTCAATTCGTTGGTATCGGTCGTCGACGTAGTCCGGGCTGAATCCCGGCCGCTGGAGATTCTCCCAGTCCACCTTGAACTGCTTGCGGCTCTCGTCCACACCCTTGCGCAGCTTCCAAAAATGCCCGAACTCCCACGGAGAAATTGCAGACAGGCCCCACGTGCGAAAGGCCCGCCAGTTGTCCGTCAGGTACATCGCAAACACCGGATATCGCTCGTCGAAGCTGGTCGAGCCAACCTGGTAAGGATAATCCCAGCGGTGCCACACGTTGCCCGCGCGAAACTGCTTGGCCTCCCAGCGGAGATTCGCCTTCTCTTGCTCGCTGATCTGGAAAGCCTTGTCCCCGAAGAACTGGGCGTTCCATTCGGCCAAGCAAAATTCCCAGGGCACCCTGGCGCTTCCGAATTCCCGCTTGCCCTTGTACCACCCGCGATACATTGTCCAATCCCATGTGAAGGGCGCGCCATACTCACACAAGAATACCGGCTTGACGCCTTGCGTCGCCCAGTGCTCGAACCAGTCGCTTAGCTCTTGGATCGGGACGAAGTTCGGATAGAAATTGATCGCGTGCATCGGGCCCAGGTTGCCGGAGGCATGGTGATAGACGATCCGGCTCGGATCCAGCCTCTCTACGATCGCCTCGGCCCGCAAGGCACGCTTGACGTTTCTCAAGGCCCACGTGTCGCGTTTGTCGTGAATCCCGTCGATCATATCGGGATTCATGTCCTCGCTGTAACCGGTGGCGTTGTGGCTCATGGAGTAGAATACAACCGACGGGTGATTCTGGACCGCACGGACGTAGAATTCCGCGTGGCGGGCATACCCGTTGTTGATATCGGCATCGGGCATCGTCCAATCATAGTGGCTAAAGTGCGGCTGGGAAAACGATACGAGCATCCCGACGTCATCAGCCGCTCTGAGAATCTCCGCAAAGCTCAGATGCGAGCCCGGCTGGCAGCCGTAGTTGTGCGTGTAGACGAAGTTGATCCCAAAGCTCTTGAGCCGCTCCAGGCTCTCCCGCGCGGCCTCGTAGCTCGCTAAGGCCGCTCCGACCTGGGCGTTGTCCAACGGGACACACGACAGGAAGATGCGCGTGCCATTCAGGAAGAAATCCCGGCCGTCGATCCAGAACTCGCGGAACCCAAAACGCGCCGGATAGCTGGCATCCACGACCTTGCCACCCGCGTCCAACAGCGAAAGGCGCAGGCTGTACATGTTCTGAGGCGTGTGGATATCCCAGAGTTCTTCGGGCTTCCAGTCTTTTGTGAATGTTATGCGGCCATTCTTGAGATTGCTTTTCCTGAACGTCTGGCTCGTGAACTCCGCGACAGTTCGGTCGCCATCTGTGATCCTGGCACGAAGCGCATACGACACACTCGATGCGAGGCCATCCAGCCCGGCACCAAACGTGATTTGCCACTTGCGCACCGATGTATCCACTTTCGTATCAACGATGCGTGCCTGCGCAGGGGTGCTTTCCAGATATACATCGCCGCACAGACCCCGACGAGCCACCGAGCCTTTCACCTCTCTGGCGGAGGCAGTATCCGTGTAGGATAGCAAGACGCCTTTGAGGGGTATGGCCTCAACGAGCACGCTGAGAACGTACGTTCGGCCGGCCTGGCAGAAAGCCGTTACGTCCAACTCGCCGCCCGGGAAGACAATGGCCCCCGCTCTCTGTCCGTCCAGGTAAACGGTCGCATAGGAGTTCACGTAGTCGGCTCGAACGGCGATACGCCGGCCGGCCCATTCCGAAGGAACGCTGATCTCGCGCTGATACCAGGCGGCCGTGACACCACGCAAACTCCGGTTCTTCCAGTCGGGATGAGCATAGACCGTCTGGCAATCCTTCTGCATGTAGTCGGTGATTCCCGGCCAGCACCCCGGGACTTTGAAGTAACCCCATCCCTCAGCGGGCACGGATAAGTTCGCATCTCTGTCGGCGGGCTGCCACTGCCACAATCCATTGATGCATATCCTCTCGCGTGTGGGCGTGGATTGTCGGTAAGCCTTCCCAATATCCCAGACGGCCTTCACGTCATCCGGCAATCGCACGGAGGTTTCACCGTGGCAGACAGACGCCCCGAAAAAAGCAGCGACATATACGACAGTAACTAACAATTGAGTCGATAAGATCTTCATTCCGCCCACCTCTCGGGAATCGAACGGCGATCCTGATTACCGTTCACAGATTTACCACGACAGCGATTCGAGAAACTTCAGGCTTTGCGGAATCTGCTCGACTGCTGACGGTGATTCGTCTTCGATGAAGTAGTGCTTGACGCCGATCTGTTGCGCCACGTTAAGAATATGGCTCAGGTCGATTTGGCCGGTTCCTAAAGTCACGTCGTTGCGCACGTCCTCGGATCCCGTTAGTTTCCCGGTCTGAACACCTTTTCTCAGATCCTTGATGTGGAACAATTCCCATCGCTTGGGATAGCGGCGCAGTAACTGGACCGGATCCTGGCCGGGGTGGACGGTCCAGAAAACGTCCATCTCGAAAGCAACGAGCTCAGGGTCGGTCTCCCGAACCAGCAGGTCGAAAAGGGTTCCATCGCCGTGCGGAACAAACTCGTAGCCGTGATTGTGATAGTAGAACTTGATGCCCTGCGCAGCCGCAGCGCGGCCGGCGCGATTAAACACAGCCGCCGCCCGACGGCAGGCAGCTTCATCAAAGGGACCCTCGTGGGGAATCCAGGCACAGCCCGCGTAGGGCAATCCCAAAGCCTTGGCCTCTTTCACCACGGCTTCAGGGTTATTGGTCCACTGCTCGTACGACCAGTGCCCCCCTATGGGCTTGAGGCCATACCAACCCAGGCGCTGGCGGAATTGGGCGGGCGTCAGGCCGTACGTGCCGGCCAGTTCCACTTCCACAAAGCCGAAGTCGCGCGAGAATTGAAGCCCTAACGGCACGTCGTCCTTGAATATGTCGCGAAGGCTGTAGAGTTGCAAGCCCACCGGCCCGTGGAAGCTGGCGCTGGTGCCGACCCCGTGGGCGCCCTGTCGGGTCCCATTGTCGAGCCA
>CAYZAH010000350.1:0-5119 GCA_964475805.1 uncultured Pirellulales bacterium
CAATGATCGAAGGTGATGATAAGAAAGCCCGTTTCAAATACGGCGTACAGTCGTTGCCGTGGTTGATCCTAACGGATCGCGAGCATCTTGTGGTGGCAGAAGGATTTCAGATTGGGAACCTGGAAAGTCAGCTCAAAGAAGGTAACCGAGGAGAAACAACAAAGAGTCCATAGCAAAAAGGAGAGCCGTTATGCGCAAGGTTTGGATGACGTCGGTGTGTATTATCGTCCTACTATGGTCGGGCCAGGTACGCAGCACTGAAAGCAAAGACCCCAAGCAGATCACCTGCACGGGCAAGGTCGTTGACGACCAGGGCCGACTCGTCGCCGGTGCGAAGATCGAAATGTACCGGGTGGCCGTCGAAACGGCAATCCTGTCGTTCAAGCTGCAACTGGCGCAGGAAGCAACGACCGATACCGATGGCCTGTTTACAGTCAAAAGCGCCGCCAGTGACGACGACTCGAGGAACACGGTGTTCATCCTGGCGGTCAAGGAGGGGATGGCCCTGGGGTGGGCGAACTGGCAATCGCGTCAAGACGCTAATGTCGAGATCACGCTCGGTCCGCCAAAGGTGCTGGCCGGGGTGGTCCTTGATGAAAACGGGAATCCAGTAGCCGATGCCGACGTGGGCATTTCATACATGCTGGTTGAGGCTGGCGGGCAGCCGCGATTCCTGGTGGGCGACATGTCACTAACGTACCTGACAACGCGCACCGACGCGGAAGGGAAATTCTCCTTCGATCGCATGCCGGCGGAGGCGTCCGCAGAGCTGATCGTCGAGAAGCCCGGCCGAGCCACGATCAGCACGTTTAATCCTCAGAGCTTCCGCGGCCGGTCGCTTCAGTTTGCCGCCGGACGGACCGACGTCAAGATCACGCAACCGCAAGCGGCGAAGATCGAAGGTATCGTTGTCACGAAGGCCGATGGCAAACCTGTCGGCGGCGTTAGGCTGATGGCCATGCATGGCCGTAATCAGCCGGCCTTTGGGGCAAAGCCGGTTGTCTCGAAAGAGGACGGGACATTCAGCATCGACGGTCTGCCGCCCGGTGAACACTTGCTGCAAATTGTCTCGCCACCGGAGACCCCGGCGGGCTGGGTCACTCAGCCGGTGCAGGTCACGACCGAAGCGGGCGAAACCACCCGCGGCGTCAAGATCGAGCTGATCAAAGGCGGTGTCCTTGAAGTGCTGGTCACCGACTCGATCAGCAAGAATCCCGTCGAAAACGTGTCGGTCTCCGTCCAACCTGCCGGCGGCGGGACGGGTTCCGGAGCGCAGACGGACAAAACGGGTATCGCCCGCGCGCGCCTGACACCGGGCCAATACCAGATCAACTACGTCTACAAACAGGGCTACTCGCGTCAGAGGCAGCAAGAGGCAGTCACGATTGAAGACGGCAAGACGGTGCGCGTCGAGATACAACTTGCCGGCCTGCCGAAGATGACGGGGGTGGTGCACGACGACCAGGGCCGGCCCGTCGAAGGCGTCACCGTGAAGGTTTGTCCGATGACCGTTCGGGAGGCCGTCTCGGACGCCGAGGGGAAATTCGAGGTAAGCTGGGATCCGGGCGGCTGGCCCAGCGGTCAAACACCGGCGATGATTCTTCTGGCCCGCCACAAGGAACGCAACATGGCGGCCGCCATGGAGGTCGATGAGAATACGCGTACGGTCGACGTAACGCTCAAGCCCGGCGTGACATTCACGGGAAAGGTCGTGGACGCCGACGGCAAAGGTATCGCGGGTGCCTCGCTGCTGGTCATGATCCGGGAACCCAGATGGGGATCGTCTATCGAAAACAATTTAGCCACGGATGCTGAGGGAAACTACGAGATCAAGGCCCTGGCGCCGGAAGGCAAATACAGCGTCGAGGCCAGCGCCGACGGATTCGGACGGTGCCAAATCGAAGCCAATGCCGGCGAGGCCGTGAACAATCGGCTCACTGTGAGCCCGCTGACCCTGCAGGCGGCGAATCTATCGGTCTCGGGCGTTGTGGTGGACAGCAATGACGAGCCTGTCGCCGGGGCGGATGTCTCGTGCTACGGCGATACTCAACCTCGCAGCCGGGCCGGCACCGACGCCGACGGGAAGTTCACGATCGAGAAGATCTGTGCAGGAAAGATCCAAATCAGCGCCAACAAAAGCGGCACCCCACGGATGTATGGGAACGTCACAACCGAGGGCGGGGCAACCGATGTCAAGATCGTCTTGAGGCAAGCGTCCGCGGCGGCGCGTTATCAGCCCAGGCGTCCACCCTCGCTTGTCGGTAGGCCCCTGCCGGATACGAAAGGGTTGAACCTCAACCCGTCACAGGGACAAACGGACGGCAAGAGGGTGCTGGTCTGTTTCTGGGACATGGAGCAGCGGCCATCGCGGCATTGTGTGACCCAACTGGCCAAGCAAGCCGAGTCCTTCAAGAGCAAGGATGTCGTTGTTGTCGCGGTGCAGGCTTCGAGCGTAGATCGAAATGCGCTCGATGAATACGTCAAGAAATACAATGTCCCCTTCCCGGTTGGGATGGTTCAAGGCGACGCGGATAAAGTCCGCTTCGCCTGGGGCGTCCAGCGATTGCCCTGGCTGATTCTCACGGATGCAAATCACGTGGTTGTCTCTCAGGGATTCAGTATCGCAGAGCTGGATAAGCAACTCGGACAAGGCAGTCCATAGCATAAAGGAGACTTATCATGAGCGAGAGTTGGCTAAGGTATGTGTCCTTCAGTCTAACGGTGGCCGTCCTCTTGGGTTTCGCCCGTGTACAAGGCGCCAAGGGCGAAAGCGTTAAACAGCTTTCGTGTTCCGGTAAAGTCGTGGACGAACTGGATCAACCTATTGGCGGCGTGACGGTCAGCCTGTATGTAGTAGAATACGATGGAGCGACCTACACGTACAAACCGGAGCTGCACGGCGAAGTGCAAACCGCGACCGACGGCACTTTCTCTCTTACCGAAACGGTAAAAGACAGTCTGTACAATTATGGACACATCGTCGCCGAAAAGGAAGGGCGAGCTTTGGGCTTCGACAACTGGAATATGCGCGACGGCAACAAAGAGCTCCAGATGAAATTAGGCCCATCGAAAAGGCTGGAAGGAATCGTCGTCGACGAGGCGGGTGCGCCCCTTTCGGGCGCCCAGGTTATCGTCTCGATGCTGGCCCTCGGGGAGGGCGAGGGACGGCCATCCTTAACTGGTTTAGTCGCTCTGAAGCAGCTCACGACGAATACGGACGCAACGGGAAGATTCGCATTCACCGGTATACCGGCCGGCGCGACGGCAGAGTTCATCGTGACAAAGCCGGGCAAGGCAACGATCAGTACATACGAGCGGACGCAAGGATCTTATGCGAAGCTTCATTTTACCGAGGGCCAGGAGGACATTAGGCTGGTCCTGCCGGTCGAGGCAAAGATTGAAGGAGTGACCGTCGAGAAGAGATCCGGCAAGCCGGTCGGCGGCGTGACAGTAAGGTGCACAAACGGGCAGGAAGTTGGGTATTTCAGACCGAAGCCGCTGGTCTCGAAAGAAGATGGCACGTTCACCATCAGCGCCCTTGAGGCCGACCGGTACCTCCTGGAGCTTGCTCAGCCCATTGATGAGCTACCTGAATGGGTGGCCGAACGGGCGGAGGTGGTTACTGAGGCCGGCAAAACTCGGAACGACGTCAAGATAGAGTTGGGTAAAGGGGGAGTATTGGAAATCATCGTGACGGACGCCGTGAAAAAGGAACCCGTGGATCAAGCGGGTGTAGGCGTCAGCAATCAGACCACGGGAAGGTCTATGTATAACCGCGCCGGCGAGGATGGGATCGTACGCATGCGACTGACACCGGGAAACTACCAGATTTATCAAGTTTACAAACAAGGTTATTCGAGCCAGAGGTCTCAGGGGACCGTCACAATTGAAGATGGTAAGACCGAGCATCTCGAATATGAGCTTGTCAGCGTTCCGAAGATCGCCGGTATCGTACGCGACGAAAAGGGACAGACCGTAGAGGGTGTCAGAATAAGTGTCTGTCCGATGGGGACCGGGGACAACGTCACAACGGACGCCGAGGGAAAATTCGAAGTGAGCTACGATCCGGCGACGTGGGGCGGACCGCGAGTCCCCGTTTCATATCTTGTCTTCCGGCACGAGAAACGTAACCTGGCAACCGCGACGCAAATCGATGAAAGCACTGGAACAGTTGATGTCAAACTTGCGCCTGCCATGACGTTCACGGGCAAAGTGGTGGATCCCAACGGTAACGGTATTAGTGGGGCCACTTTTTATGTGAACATGCGAGCCTCAAACTGGGGCTCGCCAATCGGGCGCAATTTTCCTAAGACAGACGAACAGGGGAACTTCGAGATCAATGCGATACCCGCAGAGCATAAATACGGTCTCTACGCACGAGCCGAAGGATACGGTGAAACCCGTACGGACGTCAAAGTGGAAGAGGCCGTCGCTAACCGTGTTGATATGGGAATGATAACCTTGCCCATCGCGAATCTTTCGATTTCAGGTGCGGTCGTGGACAGCAACGACACACCCGTCGCCGGCGCACGGATAACCTGCTATGGCGACAATCAACCGCATCGCACTGGTCAAACCGATAAGGACGGTAAGTTCACGATAGAGAAGGTTTGTGTCGGGAGGATTCGGATCAGTGCAAGCAAAGCCGGTGCGACACGCCTGTCCGGCTCGATCCAGACAGAGGGCGGCGCGACGGACGTCAAGGTTGTGATCGGCGTAAGGTCGTCATCGGGACGCTACGTGCCAAAGCGTCCACCCTCGCTGGTAGGCAGGCCCCTGCCGGATACGAAAGGATTGAACCTCAACCCGCCACTGGGGCAAATCGACGGCAAGAGGCTGCTGATCTGTTTCTGGGACATGGAGCAGCGGCCATCGCGACATTGTGTGACCCAACTGGCCAAGCAAGCCGAGTCCCTCGAAAGCAAAGACGTCGTCGTCATCGCTGTGCATGCTTCGAGCATAGATCGGAATGTGCTCGATGAATACGTCAAGAAATACCAGGTTCCCTTCCCGGTCGGGATGGTCCAGGGTGACGCGGAGAAAGCCCGCTTCGCCTGGGGCGTCCAGCGATTGCCCTGGCTGATTTTCACGGATACAAATCACGTGGTTGTTTCTCAGT
>CAYZAH010000351.1:0-5109 GCA_964475805.1 uncultured Pirellulales bacterium
CCCAAAGCCTCTGACGGTAGGATATCCTGGCCGGCGGGGAAGATCGCCTCGATTTCACCTGTTAACATCACATCCGGTCGTCCCTTCACCCGGATCTCAAGCCGTTCATAAGCCTGCTCCACAAGAATGGCCGCCAGGTTCTGGCCGGCCGTGGCCCGGATACGTACATCATCGAGACCTGCAACAAGACCAATCTGTTCGCCGCGACGGAGATATATACCTTTGAACTTTTCGATACCGGGCGAGACCCAGGTACCCGATAGAACCGGCTTCAGGTGCAATGATGACAGTTGAAAGTCCACTCGGAGAATCTTCTCCTGTAGGGCTTGGATCTGCTCGGCCAGGATCTGAGCTGCCGCGATCTCTTGTATCTGGGCAACTCGCTGCTTGATCTGGAGGCGGCGAAGCTCGGCCGTCAGGATCTTTCTTTCTGCCTGCAGCGCCGGATTGACCGCCTTGATGAGAGTGCTTCTATCCGTCGAGACATGTTGGTCTGACAGCAAAAACTCAGTAATAAAACCATCACTCTCGGCATGGACGACGGCCAAGTCTACAGGTTCCACGATGCCCTCAACCCTGCAATGGTCAGGCATCTGCAGGATTCCCAGGCACGTGATCATCAGAGCTAAGGTGCCTAAGGTCGAAGCCACTGCACGCCCACGGGTCTTGGTGAGCTCGCCACTAGTGGCCAGGTAGCGAATGAACTTTCCGATCGGGACAAAGACCCAGGCAATGATGGCAAAAAAGGCAAACAACGGCACTAGGATGAATAGCTCCTCCGGAAGGCGATTATTCAGGAACAGCAGTATCCGGATGCTGATATAGGTACGGTAGGCGATCGATAAAATCCCGTAAAGGACAAACCAGATCCTTTCACCAACGCTATGGGCAGGATTGAGAACACCCTGCAATCGCCAGGCATGTTTTCGGACGAGATAGGAAAGATAGTTTCTGGATCGCTGCGCAAGATTTGGAATCTCCGCGAGGTCCGATAGAACGTAATAAGCATCGAACCTTAGCAATGGATTGCCGTTGAAGACCAACGTCGAGACGCTGGCCACAAAGATGACATTGTAGGCAATGATATGCAGCGTTCCTGTAGAGGTGTTGGCCCAAATAATGGCGGCAACAGCCGCACCCGCCAGCTCGACTATCACGCCCGACATGCCAACCACGGCCCGATGCCACTTCTTGCGGAACGCCCATGCACTCGAAGTATCCACGTAAGGCAATGGCACGAACACGAGGAACATGACCCCCATCACGTGGACCTGGCCGCCGGTTCCACTGAGCCGGCCGAATCTCTTGCAGGCAAAGGCATGGCCAAATTCGTGGCAAACCTTGATGATGACAATACTCACGTACAGCAGGATGATGTTTTCCGGCGCCAGGACATCGGAGCTTTGATGAATAAGCTCTCGCAGGTTGCCAATAACGAAGGACAATCCTGTCGCTACGAGTGCCAGCCACAGGATCAGGCCGATCCACCCAAAAAGCCAACCGACGGCACCCACCCACAGTTCCAGAATGTGGTCCGGGTCCAGCAATGGGATCCGAATAAATAGCAGGTTGCTGAGGAATCCCTGGATTTGACGTTTGATGCGTGTGCGATAGCGATTGAACAGGGTCTCCGTATCCGGCGCCAGCTCCGCATAGAGCAGATTCGAGCCGTAGAGCTGCCCAAGAAGCTGTATCACCTCCCCTTGGGTCGGCGCCCTATCTCCAAGCTGCTCATTGCAGATTCGCCAAGCTTCGGCCACGGTGCGCCGGCCATCCAGTAAACCGACGAAACGATAGGCGTCAGCACTCAGACGCGAGAATTCATTGTTGGCCGGGTTCTCCAGAACGTACCATATCTGCCCCCGGAAATGCTGTCTGTGGACTTGGACGCTGGAAAGCAATCTGGGTCGTAGCTGCGCCACCCGGTACCAGGACTCGTGAAATGTCGGACGTTCAATAGACATCGGACGCTTGCACGCCTAAAACCACAATTTCATGCGGACCCAGTTGACAATCTTTCGCGTCCAGATCCATACGTAACGGCGTTTGCCCACATCAACTTTAGCCACTCCCTCCATGCCAGGACGCATCCATGGGTACGTCTGGAGTAACTGAACGCGGACTTTAAACACATTTTGTTGGCTGACCACCTCGGCCATTGGACTAATACGCTCCACTACGAACTCGATCCGCTGGGCCGGATACGAGGCCGTCGCTAAATGGCCCTCCTGGCCGATCTTGATATCGTATATCTCATCTTCTGGAACCATCAACTGTGCTCGCAATGACTCGAGTGGGCAGACCTCAAAAAGAACGTCCCCCGCCTTCACAGGTGCCCCTATCTCGCGCTTCAGGTTCCCTTGAACGACAGTACCGCTTAGGTGCGAGACAAGGTTGGCTTGTTGAATCTGATAGTCCAGCAGATCAATTTGAGCTTGCGCACTGTCGGCATCCGCCTGGGCTATCTGGGCCTGGGCCGTTTCGCCGTCCCGCATGGCAGCAGCAACTTGCTTGAGATAGCCGGCTTTCTCCGCCTTGGCCGCCGCCAATCGCAGGCGAAGCTCCGCCGTGTCCAGGCTACCAAGAATCGAGTCCTTGCTTTCGACCCTGTCCCCCACTTCGACTTCCACGGTCTTGATGTATCCGTCGAAGGGAGCCGGAATGACCTGCTGATGCGTCGCCTCCAGGGTAAATGGGGCTTTCGCTCGAAACATGCCCTTGCCGAAGATCAAGAACGCGATGGCTGCAAAACACAGAATGGCGGTCACTTTGGCCCACGCGTACTTCGGTCCGACCAGGGCACCGACACCTCTGTGGACCTTGGCGGCTAACCTGGCACCGATCCATCGGTCAGACTCATAGAGGTTCACCAATCGGGCCGTGGACAGCTCACAAGCCAGACGGACCGTCTCAATCTCATTGAGACCGAAGGCTTTCTCGGCCGGGCGTTCGAGCGTTACTACGGCGTTGGCCTTTCCCTGCCAGCGCAATGGAAGGCTCAAGATAGACATGGGGCCATGGCGCTTGGAAAGCGTATCGGTGGCTCGATGAATCGTGGTTGATTCTGGAGAGGCCGGACTGAGGACTTCAACGTCCTGATCCAAACACTCCTCCATAGCCGCTTCAATATCCTGGACTACCCGCATCTTCCGGCTGAAATCCTCCGTGTGACTCATCGCTTTGAGCCGAACGTATCTACCTTTAAGAAAACCAAGACTGGTCCTCTCACACCGCCACTGGGAGGTGACCTCGTTGCAGAAGGCCATCGCTGCGCCGGTGAACTTCTTTTGCTGGTTGACGGCGGACAACGTCTCCGTCGCCTGTTGGAGCCGTTGGCATCGCTGCTGCCAGTTTTGCTGGCCAAGGGCCATCGGTGAGTGGTTCGCGAGACTGATCAATAATTGCAGCTTCTCTGAACGTATTTCCAGGGCAGTTTTGTCGTGAGCTCTGATAACGAATGCCACAACCGCCTTGCCGACACTTGGCATGCTTAATGGGGTTAGAATGATGTGACGGTTTTCGTCGTGGCTATCCGATGGGCTGGATCCATTCAATGATCTTACAAGAACCGTATCAGACGAAAGGACTTCACGAACGAGCCGAGCCGAGCCGGTGAGCCATCCGGGAGCCGAGGTATCCTGGCTTAACCGGGGATGCAAGGCTAAAACGTCAACGTCCTTTTCCCGAATAGGTCGCAGAAAGGCCCCACCCTCGGCAGGCCCCAGAAAACACAGTGCGGCCAACGAGTCCGCTAGGTGTTGTCCAGGATTGGAATCCACCTGCTTAAGCCGTGCGAGCAATTCTGCGAGCTGGGCAGTAGCTGCGTCACCAGACTTATTGGACTTGTTCTCCTCCGATCGATACATGGTCTCATACCATAACCAAAAACCCTATTTGGCCTGTCGAGGCGAAATCTCGGTTGGATAGATCGAAATCGCCAGGGGATTTCGAGGAAGCAATTCACTGACGATACACGATATGTAATATTATAGCCGATTCGTTGGGCTTGTGCAACTCTTTTCTTCAACATTCGTGGATGCCCTAAGACCCAGGCGGGCAATTGTCCCACTGAACGATTCATCGAAGGTGTCCCATACATGCCTCATTCCGACGTTTTCTTCGGTTCTGGTCGCTACACACCAGAAAACACAAGGAAGCCCTCGTGAACAGCGTTCCACAATGCTCCAACCTGCCGGCCATTCTGCCCGGCCCGGGCGATGGTTTCGTTCCGTGTCCCAGTGTCATGACAGAGGAAGAGCCTATCCGATTCCTGCGAACCCAGACATCAGCCATGCCAAGAACCACCGACACGTGGTCGAGAACCTCAAACGCAAGCACGGTTTGCTTCGGATTCATCTCTGATGAGTGTCACAGACTGCGCAAGGCCGCACAGCAGCACGAAGAGAAAGGGTCTCTCGTTAAATGGGCACTGCTGATTCGCATGTGCCCGAGCACCGGCATGCGGCGCGGCGAACTTATGAATACTACCTGGCGGGATATCGACTTCGCGAACATGACGGTCGCTATCTCTCCGAAGAGTGACAGCGTGGATACCTGGGAATGGCACATCAAAGACGCTGAACGGCGGACACTTCCGCTGACCGTTGAACGAGTGAGACTGGTGGTCGAGCATCAAATGTCCCTGACAGAAGGAAATCCGTACGTTTTCGTCCCGACGGCCCGCTTTGAGCGTATCCAGGAACTCCGTCGCATCGGGCAGTGGAATGTTGAGAAAGGCCGATCGCCGTTGTCGAAGCTCTGCTATCGCTTCAACAAGATCAGGCCACTGGCGGGCATCCGTGCAGGAACGTTCCATGATCTGCGGCGGACCTGCCTGAACTGGATTGTCCAGGGGCTCAGTCTGCACGAAGTTAAGGAGTTGGCTGGACATGCTGGGATCGAGACCACCGAACGGTTCTACTTGGCGGTTCGAACAGATGTGGTAGACCGTGCTCGGGCAGCCTCCGAGGCATCATGCGAGGGCAATTCTGTTGCGCGCCCAATCCGAATCGGAGATTTCGGAGAAATCGACTTGCGTGAGCACTTCAAAGACAGAGCTTTAGAAAACGAGGTCCGAGAATTGTCCGAAGGTGGTGATAGGACAACAAG
>CAYZAH010000352.1:0-5107 GCA_964475805.1 uncultured Pirellulales bacterium
AGCTCTTCTTTTTTTGACCAGTGCATTGAATCCGATGACGCCCGATAAATTTTTTGCATATTATGTCTTGGGACTGAAAACTGACATCTTTTGGGACGCGACTTGAGAAAATAGGCTGGCGTGGAGACATTTTGGATACACGACGTCACTGTGTCTTGGCGGCGACATTCAGCTCCTGAATGAAACGACTTTGAGTATGTTTTATCGCTCTTTAGAATCTTCAATCTGTGCCAATTTGGTTCGCAACTCTTCCACTTTTTCTGGTTTATTCCGGGCTTCGTAGAGTTCAATGAGATTGTTAAGTGACTCCTTTGTATGTGGATGCGTGTCACCGAGTTTGATGCGGCGGCCTTTGAGGGTTCTGTGTTACTGATTATCTCCTGATTGGCGGTTCATCACGTAAAATATTTCTTGACTGAAAGAGTGATAATATGGTATAGATAATGTTAGTGAAAATTGTATATACGCAGAATTTTGCCACTCTGTATTCTGTGGTCAGTATCCATTGTCTTCAATAGGTGGGGGAGAGCTTATTATGCGGAATTATAGTAGAAATTGAACTATTGTTGTGCGCCTTTGTTAAATGGGGTATAACATGAAAATCACATATAGAATTCATGCCTTTACCCTTATAGAACTACTGGTTGTTATCGCAGTGATTGCCATTCTGATGGCTATTCTCATGCCTGTGTTGCAGCGAACTAAGAATCAGGCTCGAGGCGTATTTTGTCAGAATAATACAAAGAGCTTAGCTCTGGCCTGGCTCTTGTACAAGGATCACAATGACGACAAGCTTGTGGGAGGTAATACAGGGGATCTACAGGGCGATATGCAGTGGGTTGACAATCCCGAGGACCAAACCAACGTTGACCCACTCATACTCAAGGAAGAGGCTATCAAAAGAGGCAGTTTGTATCCATATATGGGCGATAACGTCAACGCCTATCATTGTCCAGCGGATAAGCGGATTCGGATCGCCGATCAAATGGCCTTCCGTAGTTATTCCATCACTGGGGGAATGAACGGTACTGTGATCGTTCCCGGATTCCAGAGACCCATACCCCACCGCAAGTACGGCACCATCCAGCATCCTGCGGTGAAATATGTTTTTCTCGAAGAGAGCGATCCACGTGGATACAACCGAGGCCCCTGGGTTATTGATATCATAACCAAGCAATGGGTAGATCCCTTTGCGATCTTCCACAGTCGAAACCGCAGCACGATAGGCTATGCGGACGGCCATGTTGAGATGCACCGATGGCTAAGCAAGGGAGTCATCGATTGGTGTGAGTGGTCAACAGATCCGGCGCGAGCCGGCAGTTATACATTCAGGCACGATGTTGATACCAGTGATTCGTTGGAGGTCGAGGATTTCAGATTCATGCTTAAAGGGTATGCGTACTACAGCTTGTAGGTTTATTAAACCCATTCAGACTACATACCAAGTGGCGCCAGCCGTTTCAATTTCTCGAACCAGTTTTGGATACAGATCAATTGACGTCCAGGAGTTTCGTCAGTCACCTTTTTACTTATGAGAAATCGACCATCCCTGGATACATCAGAGACATGCTCGTAACTATCACCCTCCGCGTTCAGATCTGCAAATAGAAACAGCCGTTCCGGCGGCCCCACAGGCGCGTTCGGATCCGAGCCAATCTTGACGGCCATCATCCCCTCACCATCGTTGTAATACAGTTCTGATGTGTCACATGACCAGATGGGCAGCCTGCCGCCGCCACTGGAGACCGGAAAGCGACGTCTGAAATCGATACGAGGCAAACAGGGCATCAGGTACACCTCGTTCTCACCGGATTCATTGGACACATAGGCCAGCCAGCGCCCGTCGGGCGAGAACCTCGGATTGGACTCATTGGACTCTGTTTGACATAGAGGCCATGGTGTACGCTCCCCCTCTACGGGGATAATCCAGATATCGTTCCCCGAATATTGAGGCGACTTTGTCAGACAGACCAGGCTCTTTCCATCAGGGGACCAGGATCCGGGCCACAGATACAGATGGCCGCTGGGAAATCGCGGGATGGCCAGCAGTTCCGGGGGTTCGCTGCTGTCAACGGACTTGCAATAGAGGCCTCTGCCTTCAGGTCTTGCTGACCAGAAGGCAATCTTCGATCCATCCGGAGACCACCGAGGATATGTATTTTTACCTTCTGTGGTAAAAGGGATTCGCGTTCCGCGTACCAAATCAAATAGATGTATTTGAGGGGCATATCCCCTAAGAGCACTGAGTGTCAGCGCGATGCGCCGCTCATCAGGAGACAGACAGACTGCCATTGGCTCCCATAATGGCAGGGCGGGAACGGCCGGTGAACCAGGCCGGCCCTGTCGGTCTACCCAGGTCACTTCATATTTGTCTGGTGGCGTATCCCGGATGTAGACTACCGTGCCGTTCTCGGACACCGCAAGCTGTGGCGTACTGGAATCCCAGTCAAATTCCACATCGCTTAGAAGCGAGACAACAGGCCCTGTTTTCTTGCATCGCTTGACATCAAAAGGGACTCCCATGATGATGTTGTCTCTTACAAAGAGCAGGTGACCCGTCCTCACATACGTTCCGTAAGAGGCGTCCTCAAGCACCGTCTCGTACTCACCTGTGTCCGGAAAAAACACCTCGAGTGCTAAGCCATTAGGATAACTATTCCGACGACACAGAATCGCCTTGGCGCCGGGCAAGACCTGTAGGTAGCGGATCATTTTGTCAGACTCATCCGGCGGTATCAGGTATTCGAGTGTACCGTCACTCTCTGATAGCCGGTACAGACCGTGTCTACAACTGAGGCTGCGGATGAAAATCGTGCCGTCTTCAGCCCAATACGCGAACGCGACACCACTCGGCGGTATGTCTTTGACTAAGGGTATAGGTTCTCCACCAGCAAGAGGGACCTTCTTTAAGGCTTTTGCTTCATAGTCATAAAATCCCACCCACCGACCATCAGGGGAGAAGAAGGGATTCCAGGCATTTTGGGTTCCGGGAATGAGCGTGATCTCCAGATCGGCCATGGATCGCAGGTAGAGTTGGTCATCGTCACTCTCATTCTGTCTTCCGGAATAGACAAGTTGAGATCCGTCTGGTGAGACAGCCAGATAGCACCTATTTGTGTAGTTAAGCCTAATTTGCCTGTCAGCCGGCAGATCGATCAGAAACTCTGACACGACCGGGGGTCTGGAGGTCGGAGGCTCCACGAGCTTCATCACAATGACACTGAGCAGAGACGTGCCAACAATCAACAAGAACAGGATTGGAATTGCGATCTTAAGTTGGAGCCATCGAGGTGACGACATACTCTCAGTAGGAGGTGCGAACTCGTCCAGTGTACCTGCCAGAGTTTCACTGATCTCTATGCGCGCATCGGCAATGTCGTGAAGACGACGTGTGGGATCCTTCTCCAGACAGCGACGTAATAATACACGGATGTTTGAAGGTGTGTTCTTGGGTAACGCCTGCCAATCCGGCTCGATGTGCAGGATGTTGGCCACCGTGTCGGAAGCCGTCTCACCTTGGAATAGGACTTTATTGGTCAGCATCTCGTATAACACGCAGCCAAACGACCAGATGTCGCTGCGCTTATCGATGGATTGGCCGCGGGCCTGTTCGGGGCTCATGTACGCCGGCGTACCGACGATGCGACCGGGCTCGGTGGCGGTAACATCACTTTTGATATCCTCACTTGAAGACGGCTTGGCCAGACCGAAGTCCAACACTTTGACTTGGCCATCCGGTGTGATTTTGATATTACCCGGCTTGAGGTCTCGATGAACGACGCCTTTCTTATGAGCGGCGGAAACAGCCTCGGCGATTTGCCGCCCGATGGACAGAGCCTCCTCCATTGTGAGCGGCTTGCGAGCGATGCGTTCGGCGAGCGTTTCGCCCGGGATATATTCGAGGACTAAATAGCCGGAACTGTCGTCCGGCTCAATGATATCATGAATGACGCCGATATTCGGATGATTCAACGAGGCCAAAAGCTGGGCTTCCCGCCTGAAACGTGCCTGGGCGGTGGCATTGTCCGTCAGATTAGCCGGGATGCTCTTGATGGCTACGGAACGCTTGAGTTTGGTGTCGTGAGCGAGGTAAACGACTCCCATGCCTCCTTTACCGATCATCTTCTCAATCTCGAAGTTTCCGATGGTCCGGCCGACAAGATCGTGCTCCGTTGAGGTAACTTCAAAATCGCTTTCATCGGCCTGAGCAAGCGTATCGAATAAGGCATCGATCTTTTGCATGTCCTGAATGCTCTCTCGAATCTGATGCTCCAGGTCGGGATATTTTTTCACGAATATGTCGATGTCGGGCTTTTCGCCTCGCAACTGCGCATCGACAAACTGCTGCACCGCCTCTTTGATGATGTTTTCGCGTTGTTTATCCGTTGATTCCGCCATCAAATCCTCTTGAAAGCAACCGTCAGCTCCGCCATTGCGCGCGACACGAGTTTCCGTATCGCCTCGTCGCTTTTACCCAATCTTTTTCCCATTTCATTATAGGAAAGTCCGTCGATCTTCGTCAGGATAATGACTTGCCTGTATTCGGGTTTCAATGTATCGATCGCTTTCTCAAGTCGGGCCAGCTCATCCCTTTTCGACAGTATGACACTTGGCGTATCGGCGTTTACGGGCGCGGGAACACCGGTGAATCTACTTCCGGTCGTTTGCCGGTTATCGTTCAGTCGTACATTTTTACGAATATCACGCTTGTCGGCGTGAAGTTTTCGAAGATTGCCCCGAAGTTCGTTTTCTGCGATTTTCGAGAGCCATCGGACAAAGTCTCCTTCGTTATTGTATGTGAAGCCGTCTAACCCGTTGAGGGCATGGATGAGTGTATCCTGTACGATGTCCATCGATTCAAGCTTGGAGCGAAGCTCTTTATTCATGCGAAAGCGCACCATCCACCGCACGCGTTCGGCGTAAATCCTGTAAAGGTGGTTGAGGGCCGAGTGGTCGCCGTCTTTGGCCAAAGCGACTAATTCCTGCGTGTTTTGGCTGCACGTATGCATCAACCTCTTCTAAACTCCACAAAGAAAAGCCTTTACACGTATTATACCCATTTGTGAAAAAAATCAAATTAGAACGTCCGGTCGCCGGATTTTTCGCA
>CAYZAH010000353.1:0-5104 GCA_964475805.1 uncultured Pirellulales bacterium
AAGTCCAGCTTCTTCTCGAACTCGGCTTTCTGCTCTTTGGTCAGAAGGTCGAAAGACATTTCCCGGCTTTGTGCGGCGGTGAGTTTGTCTTTCGTGATGGGGACTAATTTCCCGCCGATCCGAAACAGAACCGGCGCCCCGGCGCAGATGTGCACGTCAGTCGCCTGCTGGGCCTTGGCGTGTTCCAGGAGTTGTTTCCTGCTGATCATGTCGCTCGATCTTGTACGTGCCGCTGTGGTTGAGCCTCTGGCGGCCGCGGCGGCACGACGTCTGGATTCGCACCTCCGGCCCGGCGGCACCGACGGTCACTGACAGGGCCGAGCCGGGAACGTCCATTTCACTCACGTCCAATTGTATCGTTTGGCCGCGATTCTCTCCACTACTTTCCTGGATATTTTGTCTCGCCCACGCCAAACCGCTCGCTTGCAGGTTCCTCTCGCACGCTTCCAGGTAAACCCTGTGGGACTGGTATTGCAGTGTGTTGGCCATCGCCCCGAGCACGAACATCTCGATCCCGATAATTAGTATGGCCACGATCACAAACACAAGCACAAATCCGCGGCGCGATCTTCGATTTGGAGCCGGCAATCGGCGACGAACGAAACTCTGCTGTCGGATGCTCATCTCAGGACACCCCCGTAAAACAGGTGCGAATTTGCCATTGTCTTATGCCACCGGCCGCTCGTTTTGTATTCGATGTAGGTCGTCACCTCGATGGCGTACCTGCGCCCATCGCTCGATAGGACCTGCCATTGGACTTTCGTGTGGGGCAAGGGCCAGACTCTCTCGCCCCCAGCGGCGCTTTGTCCGGCAACGCTCAACTCACGCCGGACTATTTTGCCGTCCTTCTTTTCATAGCAAACCACGCCCTCCGGCAACTCGATGAGCACCTGACTGTCGTTTGCTGTGTGCCCTGCAAATGATTCCGGCAGCCCTGTCGCTTTGTCAACGTCGCGCTGCATCTGCGCGAGAAGATGCTGTAATGTTACGCTCTCCTGGGAAATGTAATAGGCCCTCGGAATCTCGCCGAGCAGCGTCACAAACAATCCGTCCAATGCAACGAACACAAACGGAAGAAGGATGATGACCACAAGCATTTCAACTAATGTAAAACCTCTTCGCATGTCGATCACTTCCCTTCAACCCGGATATACCTGGACAACTTGATCTTCACTTCCTTGTGATAGCTTATTCCGTTTGTCGCGACCGCGATTAGCTCCATGTCTTGCCATTGACCGGTTCCGGGCGATCGTTTCACGGACACCGTGACCTTGGGCCAGAGCCGTTTGAACTCGTCATCACCGACGGGCTTGCCCGTTGCGGCGATACTGTCGAGCTGGGCCTCAGCCGCCGCGATGCATTGTTGCCTGACCAACTGATAACGATTGAATCGGGCTAAACCGCTCAGCGACAGCGCCAGCCCCGCCAGGAGCAAGCCCAACAGACTCAGCGCCACGATGATTTCCGTCATCAGGAAACCACGGTATTTCTTATTTGTGCGGGACACAATACATCTCCACGTGTGCTTTCTACGGATTGACCATGTTTGTCATGTACCTGATGACCTCAACACCCGGCGAAAATATGGCGTAGACAACGAAGCCCACGATAGCGCCCATCACGAGGGTTACACAAGGCCACATGATAAACCGGGCGAGATTAACGCTGTAGCCGTAGTTTGAGCGATAAAATGATTCGAGCATCTCCAGTATCGACAGCGTACCGCCCTGGTTCACTTTGTCGTCGAAAGCCCAGGCCAACGGTGAGCCTAAGCGGCTCTTTCTGGCGGCTTGGGCGATGTTGTCACCACGTTCGACCCTCTCCAGCCATCTTTGTAATCGCTTCTTGAGACAATGGTTCACGTCCAAACCGAGAGTATTGTAAATAGCGTCATTAACGGGACTGCCTGCGCTCAGTGACAGTCGCAAAAGCGCTACGGTTTGAACCATCGAATAGTCCCGCTCGAAGCGATGCATAATAGGCAGATGCCACTTGATGAAATCGCCTATCCGCGAAATAAGGTAGGGCTCCCCCGGGCATCGCGGTCGGGACCTCACACGGATCGATACAATACCGATTACAAGCAGGCCCAGGGTGATCCCCAGTCCGATGACCCACCCGTATTCATACGCAACGAAATCCGATATCTTCAACACCATTCGTGTAGCGACGGGAAGCTTCGCTCCGCTGATCATCTCCATCAGGGCAGCTTTGAGGTTCGGAATGACAAAGGTCGTCATCGCCAGCAGCATGAAGAACATGAAGATCATCAGTATGACGGGGTAGAACGGGTGGACCGGTCGAATCCTCCGGCGATCATCCGCCTTGGCCACCATATCCGCTTCCAGAGCCCTGATCGCGAGTGGGACCTGGTCGACCCGTTCGGCGGCCGCGATCATCGCCACCGCATGGCCCGGACACTCCGGGTAGCCTAACCGAATCGCCTCGCTCAGCGAGTAGCCCTGAATCAGCCATTGCTCGATACTGCGCAAAATGATCGAGCGGTTGTCGTTCATCCGACCGGCGGCGGCTTCCAGGGCCATCGGCAACGGAAGGTTCTGCCTCATGCTCGAACCGATCGTCGAAATGATATACGCCGCCGTCGTATGGCGCGAGGTCATATGGTAGGCGACGACCGCAGCAAGGAACAGAAAGAAAAACACGAGAGCCGTCACACCCAGAGGACCGAATACCGCCAGCGCGCAGATGGAACTAAGCAGGAATACGGAGATAATGAGAATCCACTTGGCACATATCTGGGGCCATTGCTCGGAATCGGGGGGGCGCTTCGGGGCCAGTATGGACAACAGCGCGACCAGGAAGAGCAAAACCGCCGATCCTATCACCCATACGTTGTCGTCGGCGGCCCCGAGCACGAGCAGAACGCCCGCAACAAAGGGTGACGTCACCAAGGCAACCCCCGGCATCTTCAATCCGAGATAGATGTATGCCGCCAGCAGAACGATAATCGATATTGCGAGTGCGATACCCATATATAGAGCCTATGCAGACGAAGACAAACTTGTGACGATCTGTATCATCGGCGCGAACATCGCCAGGATGGTCAGCGCCAAAAAGCATCCGACGCCGATTAACATGACAGGCAGCAGGGCGGCCTGGAGTCTTGTCTGGCCGCACCGAGCCTGATCGGCGTACATCTGGCCGAGGCTGTACAGGTTGTCCTGCAGCTCATTACGCTGCGCGCCCAACTGAATGGAATACAAAAATAATCCCGGTATGACCCGACAGAAATGCCCGGCTTCCAGGATGTTGGCGCCCTGCTCGATCAGGCCGGCCAGGGCCTCACTCTCGAAGATCAGATTCTCGCTTCCCGTAGCGCCCGCGCTCAATCTCAGCGATACCGGCAGATCGCTGCCCGAAGCCACCGTGATCGCCATCGCCTCAGCCATTCGACTGAGAATACTACTGTGGTAAACTCTGCCGATGACGGGCACGCTCAGAAACAACGATTCCTTGAATCGCCGGCCCGCCGGGAACCTGGACAGCGCCGCAAACGCCAGGAGAATCGCCGCCGCGAGCAAGCCTACCGTGAGCCAGAACGACCCCACGTTGTGCGCCATGGCCAGGAACCCTGAAGTGAGTCGCGGCAGGCGGCCCCCGGTCATTTCCTCGAGGATTGTTCCGAATTGCGGGATGATGAACAGAAACACTCCCGTGACGATCATCGCGGCCAAGGTCAGGATCACTGCCGGGTAGCTGATTGCCTCGAAGATAATTCGCCGCGTCTGCGTCGCCATCTCCAGATGCCGGTTGAGGCTCGTCAGCATTTCGCTCAGCCTGCCCGTTTCCACGCCGGCCTTCAATATCCGCCCGTACAGCGCCGGGAAGTGTTTCTGCCGTTTCTCGAAGGCCTCCTCGATGCTCGCACCCGCTTCAAGGTCGTCGGCGATTGCATTGACGAGCTTCCGCATAGCCTTCGAGCCGACGTCACTCGACAGTTCACGGAGACCCCGCTCTAACGGGATTCCCGCCTTGGTAATCGCGGCCAACTGTTGATTGAAGAGCAGGAACTCGCTCCGGCCGATGGCCGTCTTGGGCTTTTCGGGCTTGGCCTTGTCGATCGAGTTGACGGTGAGGTTCATCTGTTTGAGCAGCTCGTCCGCCTCCTCGCGCGAGCCCGCTTCGAGCGTGCCTTTCATCAGCCGGCCCGCGGCCGTTAGCGCGCTGTATTCAAATATCGCCATGTTCGGTCCTCTGTTCATCCAAGATTGCTTCGCCGCTCGGCCTTAACGGCCAAGCTCCTCGCAAAGACACAAGGTAGCGCACATCCCTGTGCCGGGTGGCAGCCTCAAGGCCAAAGGCTTTGGGGATAGCGAGGGAACAGCCATCCCCGTCCTTTCGGCTTCGCTTGCGGGCGCGCTGCGTTTGAGGCCGCCACTCGATCACAGGTTGACTGTTATTTTTCAAGCACAATATCATAGTGAATGGCGTCTCGTTCATTGCCGCCTTCGGGTATTGCCGACTGCAACGTGGCCCCCGCGTCGGTTCGGTTGTACTCAAACGGCTTTCCGCTCACCAGATCGTTCGGCACCGTGTCTTTGATGTCACCGAGCGTCTGCGGCAACTGCCCGTCGTGTGTAGCCGCGTATTGCCGTATCGCCTCTACGACCTGCAACGCGTTGACGTGGTTGTCCAGTCTCTTGACGATGAGTCGCGCCCGATCGTAAGCCGGCTCCAATTGCTTCTCAAATTGCTTTCGCACGAGCACGTTGTAGTTCTTGAGATTGGCTTTTTCGCTCTCGATGGCCTTTTCCATATTGACAAGTGGCTTGGGAAGACCCGCCAGCGCTGCTTGCAGATTGGGCGAATCCTTTTGTTGGACGAATTCCTCGATTTCTCGGCACACCATCGCGCCGACCGCTGACCCGACCAGCCCTTGTACGATCGTTGGAGCCGTTCCGACCTGTCTGGCCATGCCGAACCCAATCCGCATTGCGACCAAGGCATCCTGGTACCGACCCCGGGAAATCTCCAACCTCACCCACAATCTGATAACGAACGCAAGCTCTCGATAATCACTTAGTTCCGGCGGGTCGGTTCCCGGTTTCCATTCGGGCCAGGTGCACGTCTTGCACCGCGTTGC
>CAYZAH010000354.1:0-5099 GCA_964475805.1 uncultured Pirellulales bacterium
TAGTTGCGGCGGGGGTAGCTGTCGGTCTCAGCGCTAACGCTATCGCGAGCGGGCCCGCCGACACATCCCGGATACTCAACTACAATCCGAATATGGAATACCGCAGGCAAGGAAAAACAAACTTGATGGTCTCGGCCGTTTGTCTCGGCGGGCACTCCCGAAGCAACCAGCAAGAACGAAATGAAATCGTTAGTCACGCGATCGACATCGGGATCAACTACATCGATGCCTGTTGGGATAACGAGGTCAAGCGGGATGCCAAAGCCCTCCAGGGCCGACGCGACAAGATGTACCTGGCACTGTCACATGGCGCCAAGGAAGTACGCAACGAAGATTATCGAACCGCCAAAAAACTTCTGGGTTCGCTTGATGAGCTATTGAGAGATTCGGGGCAGGACTACACCGATTTCTGGCGCATCACCTGCCTGGAACCGGGTGGCCGGCACACTTTCAACACGGCTTGCGAAATCGCTAAAGCGTTAGAGACGGCGAAAAAACAGGGCAAGGCCCGTTTCATCGGATTCTCCTCTCACGACCGCCGCTGGATTCAGTTCATGATCGAGTACTTCCCGCAAATTGAATGTGTCTGCTTTCCCTTCACCACGATGAGCAAGCGTGCCCCGACGGACAGTCTCTTCGAGGCGATGAAGAAACAAAACGTCGGTGCCTTCGGGATCAAGCCTTTCGCCGCCGGTTCTCTCTTCAGAGACGACCCTGAGGAAAACAATAAGCGAGCACGTCTGGCTATTCGGTACATATTGCACAGTAATACGGTGGTCCCGATCCCTGGAATGAATACGATCGAGGCCGTCGATAACGTGGCCAAGGCCGTCATGGAACGTCGCCAGCTCGACGTCAAGGAAACCGCCGAATTGAACGACGCCACCAGACAAGCATGGGCCTCGTTGCCGAGCAATTATCAGTGGTTGAAGAGCTGGGAGTACGTCTGAGCAATCCGTTGCAGAATCGCATGAGATGCTTCGCATTCATATTGGTCCTTACGGTGGCGGCCGGCTGTCAGAGGCAAGAGGTTCACAAGGCGTCGTCGACGACTGATGGGAGCAAACCCAAGGCGGAACGGACGACCCAGGTAAACGATGAACCACCGCTGTTGTTGGACGATGAGCCGCTTCTCCTGACGAATGACGATTCGGATGTTGATCAACTTGGTGGTTCAGGGGCGGATAACAGCCGTTGTTTTGTCTGCCACGCGAACTATATGCAAGAAGATATTGCTGTGACTCACGCCCGCGCCAACATCGGCTGTGCGACGTGCCACGGCGAATCCGACGCGCATATTGCCGACGAATCGTGGGCCTCGGGCGGCAACGGCACCGCGCCGGATATTATGTATCCACGATCCAGAATCAATCCGTTTTGCATGGGCTGTCATCCGAAGGACAAAATCGATACCGAAGTGCACAAACCCCTCTTCGCAACCGGGGCTGAGCAGAAATACTGTACCGATTGCCACGGGGACCACCGACTGACGAATCGCAGGTGTAAGTGGAAATGAGTTACATCCTACGAAATTCTTGACTCACTTGCCAGCATCGAGAGGATTGGGATATGTCACGTGACCGCTCAAATCCAAAAGTGCTTCTCTTTATCTTGGCGGTATTATCAATCGTGTCAGCCGGCAATGTCGCCATAGCTCGACAGATGCGACTCTGGCACAGGGTAGACATCAGTTCTTATAGAGGAACATTTGTTTGCCTGGGCGATCTGACGGGCGATGGCCGAGTGGATTTCCTCTTGTACAGGGAGGGGCCCCAAACAACGCCAGGATTCATGGTAGCTTTGGACCATGATGGAAAGCTGCTGTGGGAATTGGGGAATCGCGATTTGGACAAACACCAGCCCGATGGTATGTGGAAGGAGCCGGCCCTCCGTGGAATTGCCTTCATCTACGACTTCGATGGAAACGGCAAAGGGGAAGTCATCACCGAATTCTGGAAAGACGACAAACCCATGCTCTACGTCCTGGACGGCGCAACGGGGCAAGTCTTGCATGAGAGAGAATCTCCCTTGAGTCTCCAGGTCCGAGGTGGGAAACGCAGTCGGTGTCATCCGGTAGGGCGGGTGGCGTTCCTACACGGCAAGAACAAGCCGCCGTCAATCGTCCTCAAATATGGGGCCAGCAACTACGTGCCATGTTACGCCACGGCTCTGAGCACTAAACTGGAAACACTCTGGGAGGTTCAGGGTAGCCCGCATTCGATGGGCCACGTTCCGACGGTAGGAGACGTGGACATGGATGGGCGAGATGAGATCATATTGGGGACATTGCTGACTGATGAAGAGGGACGAATTCTTTGGGAAAAGAAAGTGGAGCGACACGCGGATTGCACGATGATCGCCGACGTGCATCCCGCGGCGGGTCAAGAAGTCCTCATGAGCATCTGTTCGACCGGACCGGCCTTTTGCATGTCGGCCACCGGCGAGGTGCTCTGGGAGAAGACGCGCCAAGACGTGCCACACGGACAGGGTATCTGGGTCGGCAACTTCATCGACGAGGAGCCGGGGCCGGAGGTCATTATCCTGCGCAGCGGACACGTGGGGGACTTCATCACCGTAGCCGGAAAAGATGGCAAGCAATTGGCGGCCTTTCGCCATACGAAGAACTACGAAGGATATCCCGATTTTCCCTGTGTTGTGAACTGGAAGAAGAACGGGGAACAGTCTTTGTGGATTCCGATTGATCGGACGCTGGTCGATGGATATGGCCGCATCATTGCAGACCTGGGCGAATACGAAGCAATGGTCAAAGAACAACTCCAATGGGGAGAAAGCAAGAGCCATATCGCGGTGCAAGCCTTTGCCGTCGATCTGTGTGGCGACGAACGCGAGGAATTAGTCTTATACCAGCCTTACAATGGGCGGGCGATTTTGATTTTTACGCAAGAGGATTCAAATGGGCAACAGAAGCCGTATATACACGAGCGGGATGTGTATAACATCAGAAGCTATTTCTAAGCGCTTTAGCAAAGGCGATGTCAAGCTGACAAGACGACGCTTCCTGAGTCTTGCGGGTACTTCTGCAATTGCAATGGCTCTGCCGCGAACTTGCCTGTCGGCCGAAAAAAGTGATCGTCCCAACATCTTGTTTATTATGGTCGATGATCTAGGCAAAGAATGGATAAGCTGCTACGGTGCCGAAGACGTCAAGACACCGAATATTGATGCGTTGGCCAAAACGGGTATGCGATTCGAGAATGCGTATTCGATGCCGCAATGCACGCCGAGCCGGGCGACACTGCTGACGGGCCAGTATCCCTGGCGCACCGGATGGGTCAACCACTGGGATGTCCCCCGATGGGGCGTCGGCTATTTCGACTGGAAGATACGACGGAATATGACGTTTGCGCGCATCCTGAGGACCGCCGGTTATGCGACGGCGGCGGTAGGCAAGTGGCAGATCAACGACTTTCGAATCGAACCCGATGCAATGAACAAGCACGGCTTCGAGGATTGGTGTATGTGGACCGGCTACGAAACCGGCAACCCACCCAGTGCCGAGCGGTACTGGGACCCTTACATCAATACACCGAGCGGAAGCAAGACCTACAAAGGCAAATTTGGGCCCGACGTGTACACCGACTACCTGATCCAGTTCATGACGAACCACAAAAACCAGCCCATGATGCTCTACTTTCCGATGGCGCTGACGCACAGCCCTCTGGTCGCAACGCCCGCCGAGCCTGACGCCAAGACCATGCTCGAAAAGCACACGGCTATGGTCCGCTATACGGACCGGCTTGTCGGTCGACTCGTCAAAGCTCTTGATGAGTTGAAGATACGCGAGCGGACGATTATCATATTCACGACGGACAATGGTTCCGGCGGCGGGATTACCGGGACTCGCGACGGTCGGAAGGTCCCGGGCGGCAAGGCCAAGAAGACCGAGAACGGCGTTTGTGAACCGTTTATTGTTAACTGCCCCGGACTCGTACCTCATGGCGTCGTGACCGACGCTCTGACGGACTTCACGGACTTACTGCCCACGTTCGCCGAGTTGGCGGGCGCAGACGTGCCGAAAGACCTGCCAATCGACGGTATCTCGATCGCGCCGCTCTTGCTTGGCAAAGCCAAGGATTCCCCTCGGCAATGGATCATGGCTCTGGGCCACGGACCGGCAAGACTGGATAGAGAAGGTGTCCGGGGCAAAGTCGACTACACCGAGCGGGTGATTCGTGACAAACAGTACAAGGTGTGGGTCAGTGAACAACGTAAAATTTCGCAGCTCTATGACTTGCTATCTGATCCTCTTGAAAAACACAATTTGATCGCCAGTACGAAGCCGGAGCACCGGGCGGCCATCAGGAAGTTTCAGGACGTGGTCGACATGATGCCTGACAAGGACGCCAGGCCACGGTATAAGCCCCGCAAGCCTAATCCCTGGGACAGGAAGCTGCCAGTGACATGAGACTTTGCCGTAATTGGACGAAATCCGACTACGAATAGCAGTGTTTGGGAGGTTAAGAGATGCTATCGCTGAGAAAGGAACAAGAAGGAGCGGCGTGCCCCAAGACGGGCAGGTCGTTGACGCACGAAAGGAAATGTCGTTGGGTTACGTGGCTATTCCCAATCGGCAGCTTAGCGGCACTACTATGGTTTCTCATTCGTGTAATACCGAAGCCTTCTCGCGCTGCATATCCATGCCAGCGGGTCGCCTTTCCGTTAGCATCGGGCTTTGTGATCTGGCTTGCGGGCGCTGCGGGATCCATCGCGGCTGTTCGTCGGGCAAAACGCTCTTTTGCGCAGTCACGGTACGTTCTGTGTGTGATCCTCCTTGCCGTCAGTGTCGGGGCGGTATGGCTTGCTCAGAGCGTAACGACCGAGCAGGTCCTCTACGCCGATGAGCCAACGGCAAATGCTCCGGTGGGAGTAGCCAAGGGCATCCATCCCGGTCGTGTCGTCTGGGTCCACGATCCTGATGCAACCAACTGGGATGGACCCGGCGATGGACATTGGTGGCAGCCAAACCATACGAACCAGGCGGTGGTGGACCGGATGATAAGCAAGGCGATCCAGGCTCTTACGGGAGAGCAAGCTGACGCCGAGGCCTGGGACGCACTCTTCACGCACTTCAATAAGAC
>CAYZAH010000355.1:0-5064 GCA_964475805.1 uncultured Pirellulales bacterium
ACATCGCGCCGACGCCTATCGACGTGTACGATCCGAAAAAGCTGCTGGGGCACGTATGCTTTCACCCGGCGGTGCACGAGGCGCTGAGCCGCGTGATGGCGTGGGGATTCGTCGATGTGTTCAGAAAGCACTGCGACAAGGCAGGCGAGTATACGTTCTGGGATTATCGAATGAGAAATGCGTTCGCCCGCAATCTCGGCTGGCGCCTGGACCACGTCATGGCCACTAAGCCTTTGGCCGAAAAAAGTATTGCCTGTACCATCGCCAAGGAGCTCCGCCAGGCCGAGCGTCCCAGCGACCACGTTCCCATCGTCGCCGAATTCGATTGGGAAGTATAGAAACCTAGGGCGGGACTCGCCCGCTCTGCCACTGAGGGGAGATTCTGGATATGGAGGTGACACCATGATTATTGGAGTGCTTTCGGATACACATCGTGACAAAGCAAATGCCATTCCTCACATTGTCAAGGAGTTCAAAAAACGAAAAGTGGAGGTTATCTTTCATTGCGGTGACATCGAGCCTAAGCATCTGGACGCGGCGTTGTTCGGAAATCTTCCCGTGGTTTGCGCCCTTCTCGAAGAACAGAAAGGAATGAAGGAATTCTGTTTTCCTCCGAATGGATGGAGGTTCACGGTGCCCGCCGATAGGATTGTCACCTTGCCCAACGGATTGAGGTTCTACATCGGGCACAAGCGGGCGTTTGAATTCCTGACGGGGGCGGAAGCCGAGCTGATGAAGAACCTCGAAAAGATCAGAAGAGATTATGACTGCGTTCAGTGGCTCTTCTCCGGCCACACACACCATCAAATCTACAAGCAGGATACTCTCATCAATTTCATGAATCCCGGCGCCGTCGAAGGCTCGTTCGACGGATATGAGTTTGCCGTGATCGATACGGAAACAAACGACACGACTTTCTCCCGAATCCCCAAGACAAAGCCCCTCAGGCGTCCCTTTGCTGTCGGGGTCGTCTCCGACAGCTTGAACATCTCCGAGCTGGACGTTGACTTCTGGCCCAGACTGGCCGAACAGCTCAAGAAAAGGCGAGTCAAGCAAATCATTCATTGCGGCAACATCTCCATAGAAGACATCGGGCGAGAAGAGCTCAGCGGATTCAAGGTGCATTATTTCCTGAGATCAGACCAGAAGAAGCCTTCCAAGGTGCCGGACAATTGGGAGTTGATTCCCTGGCAAAAGCCGTCGGTAAGCATTGGCGGCTACCGGTTCCACGTGCAACTCGACCTGGGAGAGACGATTTTGGACAAATCAGAGATGGACATGCACCGACTCTCTCTCCATACCAGAGGCCAGCATCCGGAGACGAACTTCATTCTGTTCGGCTCGACAAATTACGCCTTCCTCGAAGAAGGAGAACAGGTCAGAATCATCAATCCGGGCGACGTGGTCAGAGGCCGTAATTACGCCACGATCACACTACCCACGACGGAGATCACGTTCAGCAGCATCGCGCCCCCGCCGCTTTCTTAGCGCCGCACGCGGGCGTTGCCTTGCCAGATGCTCCAGATTTGCTCTTCGTCCGCTGGCTGAGCATAGTCGGTCAGCAGCGTTGTGACCAGTGCGCCGGTGGCCCAGCCGAACTGGACCCACTTTTCCGGCTCCCAGCCCCGGAGAATGCCGTAAAGCAGCCCTCCGACGAAGCCGTCGCCGCCCCCGATCCGGTCGAGCACCGTGATCTCGCGCGGCTCGATCACGTGCCAGTTGTCGCCTTCGGCCATGATCGAGCCCCAAAGGTGACAATTGGTGCTCACGACCTGGCGGAGCGTCGTGGCGAACACAGAGGCGTTGGGGAATGCCTTCTTCACCTTGTTAATCATGACCTTGAAGCTGTCGATCTTGTTGGCTAAATCCGCGCCGCCCGCCTCCGGGCCTTCGATTCCTAAACAGAGCTGGAAGTCCTCTTCGTTGCCGACGAGGACGTCGGAGATGCCGGCGATTTCTGAAAATATCTCATGCAATTTGGCCTCGCGGCCCTTCCAGAACGAGGCGCGATGATTGAGGTCGAATGAGATCCGCGTTCCGTGCTTCTTGGCGGCTCGGGCCAATTCAAGACAGAACGTTCCCGTCTCGGGCGATAGTGCGCCGATAAGCCCAGAGAGATGCACGATTTGCACGCCCTCCTGGCCGAAGAGCCGCTCCAGGTCGAAGTCTTTGACGTTCAGAGTCCGCCCCACCTCGCCGGCACGGTCGTTATGCACCCGCGGCCCGCGCGAGCCGGAGCCGCAATCGGCGATATTGAACTGGTGACGATACCCCCACGGCCCGCCCTGATCGACTTCCTTGGCCTCGACGTCGATATGCCGTCCGGCCAGATTGTCCTTGATGAACCGTGCGATCGGACTGCCCTTAACGAACGTCGTCAGCACCTTGACGGGCAAGCCCAAATAGCTGGACACGCTGGCCACGTTCGACTCGGCGCTGGTAGCCTGCATGACGAACGTATCACTACAATAAACCGGCTGACCGTTAACCGGCGTAATCCGAACCCCCATACTCGTAGGCACAACCAGCGAATACCTGCAACCCTTCCGAAACTCAATACCCATGACTAATGTCCTTTCTTCAACGACCCCACTGACGTGTTATCTGTCCAGAAACAAGATGATCGCAATTAACCCCACTTTTGTCAACCTTGTCGCAGTCGTACAATTCTCAGTCATAGATGCCACTGTGATTTCTTCCTTGATAGCTTTGACCTTCCGCGACTCTCTAAATGGGTACTTGACTCCTTTATCCACTTCTCTGGAGCTCGTCACATGGGAGAGAACGTGAGGGCTCATCAAAAAGATAGGCCGAATCCGAGTTTGAAGAGAGGATCGTACTCCTTGTCGCCCGCATTGATGGGTTCCTGCTCTACTGAGCGCGGCCAAGAAAAGGAGAGCTTGCCCTTGGGCTTGAAATCACCGAACAGGACGTCCGCGATTCCCTGTCCCTCAGTACCCGGCAGCCAGGCAGCCACAAAGGCATCGGACTGATCCATGATGTCGGGTACGATCAAGGGCCGGCCGGAAAGCAGGATTGCAACCGTCGGGATGCCGGCTTTTTTGGCGTTGGCAAAAACCGCTTTTTCGTCAGGCGAAAGCGTTAGGTCGGTACTGTCGCCAAGACCCTCGGCATAGGGCTTTTCCCCCACGACAACAACGACGACATCCGCCCCGGCTGCACCCGTTCCATCCTTCGAATAGGTTACCTTCGTATCGGCGGACACGGCATTTCGGATCGCCTCCAGGATCGTGGTGCCGCCGGTGGTGACCTCACCGGACTTGCCTTGCCAATCTATGGTCCAGCCGCCGCACTGAACGCCAATGTTGTCGGCGCTGTCGCCGGCCACGTGAATCCGTTTCGGTTTCTTGGAAAGCGGCAAGGTCTTGTTTTCATTTTTCAACAGGACCAGCGATTCCCGTACGGCCTGGCGGGCCACCTGGCGGTGCTCATCACTGCCGAAGGAAGCCCACAGGCTACGGTCCGCCAGTTGGGAACGGTTCTTGTCCAAAAGTCCCATGGCGCACTTAACACGCAGGATGCGCGTGACAGCGTCGTCGATCCGAGACATGGGCACCACGCCCTCTTCGACGAGTTCCTTGAGGTTCCGAGAGAATTCTTTGTATTTGCTGGGAATCATGCCCATATCCATGCCCGCATTGATGCTGATCCCGATAGCCGTCTTGTAGTTCGGATCCACCTGATCGATGGCCCGATAGTCGCTGATCAGGAAACCCTCGAAGCCGAGCTCTTCTTTGAGTATCTCGGTGAGCAGGCGTTTGCTGGCCGAGCACTTCACGCCGTTCCAACTACTGAACGACGGCATGATCGTGGCCACCCCGGCGTTAACGGCCGCGACATAAGGGGGCAGATAGAGCGCTCGCAAACCGGCCTCGTCGATTACGGTATCGCCCTGATCCAATTTAACACGGTAGCCTCCCGAGCCGGCATCGTTCCTGATGATCTGCGCCTTAGTACCACCGTCGCCAATATAATGCTTCGCACATGCGGCCACAGCCAGGGGATCGGATAGATTCTGGCCCTGGAATCCCTGTACGGCGGCCTTTCCCAGCATGGCGACGATGGCCGGGTCTTCGGAGAATCCTTCATAGGTCCGCCCCCAGCGGTCGTCTCGCGGTACAGTGATGCAAGGGGCAAAGGCCCATTGCACGCCCGTGGCCCGCATTTCGATGGCAGTGATCCGGCTCATCTTGCGCACCAGCTTGGGATTGTGCGTACAACCCATGCCGATATTTTGTGGAAAGATCACGGCGTTCAGGACATTGTTATGACCGTGCACAGCGTCGACCCCGTAGAGGACGGGGATTCCCAGCCGAGTTCTCAGGGCATGCTTCTGATAGCTGTCATACATTTCGGTCCAGTCTTTGAGGCTATTTCCGGCCTTGGGATCGGAATTGCCGCCGCTCAGAACCGAACCGATGAAATAGGTCTCGATGTCTCGGGGATCCTTCAAATACTCCTGGTCGAGCTGGATCATCTGGCCGATCTTCTCCTCCAGGGTCATCTGGGCCAGCAGTTCCCGCACCTGGCCGTCGTAGGAGGACAGCGGCTTGGGTTTGGTGGAGGGCATCATCTGGCAGGAGGTCAGTACGATGAGAGACATGATGAGCACCAATATCATCGCATGTCGTGCTGAGAAGATGTGTCCGGTCATGAGAATGGCTCCTTACAGTTCGTTATCGAATTTGCATCACGGGCCGATGAGCCAGCCGTTGTGTCTGACTTTTTCTGATCCGTCGGCGCATCCGACGTGGCTCGCATTCACCGTTCATTCCCCAGGACTTTACCCTAAGGCGGGTCTACAGTCAAATGAGCGACAAACCATTCTGTATCATTGTCCGTATCACTGCAAGTCATAGCTCTGGGTAGCCGGGTCCTGAATGAGATACTGGAGCGGCGAAAAAGCAAATGGTATAAAGAGCCATTTCGGTGTGACATACCCCAAAGAGCCGCCAAGCGTAAGTGCTTGACAACCCAAATCTTTCAGCAATGGGCAGGAGTGGATTTGAACCACCGACACACGGATTTTCAGTCCGTTGCTCT
>CAYZAH010000356.1:0-5057 GCA_964475805.1 uncultured Pirellulales bacterium
CCGGATCATCACAGGCAAGTATACCGGGTAGCTTTGGGCTGTACAATCTGCAAGCGGCAGATTGTTCGAGATATGGAAAAGGCTGCGGACGGAATATCCGCAGCCTGATTTTGGATGTAAGCTCTCGAATGAGTGAGAGACCGGCTCTCGAAGAGTCACTAAGGTGACTTGCTCGCCTGAGTGGTCCCGCCGTGAGCACCCATGTTGACGCGACCGCCGTTCGGGTCGGGTTCGTCGCCAATCTCGGTCTCGGGGTTACCCACGTCGATACAGGGGCTGGTAACCTCGTCCATGACCCAGCTTTCGCTCGCCGGGTCCCAACGGCCAGCTTGAGACTTGAGATGATAATCCCTCCTCACGGGGTTGGCGAACAGAGGATCCACGTCGATGTTGCCCTCTTCTTCCTCTCCTTTGGGACCGCCTTGAATGTCGTTGTAGCGCAGGTCGTACTCGTCTTCCGCAACCATGTCCCAAACGTACAGCTCGTTGTCCCAGATGATATTGTTCCACACGATCGCCGGTTCTTCGACAAACCAGTCAGTCACCCAATCCAGGTCCAGTCCGCTGGGTCGGTTGTGCACGATCGTGTTATTGATAATCCGAGGTATTCCGTAATAGTTATAGATGCCCCCACCATAAACCGCATCGTTGTGTGCGATGACGTTGTTGGCTACCAGAGGGGCGGCCTCCGAGTAGATCCACATTCCTCCACCGAGAAAGGCCACGTTATCAACGATTCGGTTGTTGGTAATCACCGCTTCAGAATAATCCGCGCACATTAACCCAGCGCCGTAAGGAGAGGTGTTGTTGGCGATGAGGCAATGATCGATGAGCGGACTGGATGGAACGGAATTCATCTCGTAGGACATTCCACAGACAATTCCTCCGCCCCAGGCGTCCTCCCAATCATCACTGTCGCCCGGCTTGTTGACGTATTCGATCTTGCAGTATTGCAGAACGTCATCGTCGTCCGTATCGACAAGGCGAATGCCGTACCAGCCTTCATCGGTGTCGATTGCTGTGAAGACGATGGAGTCGTCTTCGGTCCCGGCCGCGCGCAGCGTCGATCGAAATCCCACCCTGAACCTGTAATGTCCGGCGAACTTGACCGCGACGCCCGGCTCGATGACGAGCGATCTTCCCCGCTGGACCTCGATGTCACCGGTGACGTAGTAGGGACTGTTTTCCTTCGTCCACGTGCCGCGGACCTCTCCCGGCGGAACGATTGTTCCCAGGACGCCGATGCCGCGTAGCGCCACCGACCTTTCGGCTCCGTTACTGCTGGTCGAATGAATCTGGAGAGTGTTGTCGTATATCTTCTCCTCGGTGGGGACAAAACCAATGTCCACAGAGATTGATTCTCCGGGCGCCAGGACCTGGTCATTAACCGGTGAAGCAACATAGAACCCGTTGTTGGGGTCGGAAAGTTCGAGGTTCTCTATCGTGAAATCCAGTACGCCGGTATTCGAGATTTCGAGTGTTTCCGTCGCTTCGTCGCCCACACCGGCCGTACCGACGTCAACAAGCGACGTGGGCGTAAGAGTCATCAAGGGCAATTCCGATTGGTTTTCAAACGCACCGATATCCACCAGATTGCTTGAGAGGCGTGCATTGCCGGCCAGGTCAAATTCCTCATGACCCAATTCAATCCCACCGTTAATGCAAGGTGAGTCGCTCCTCAGCGCCCAATTCGCCTCCGAGCCGTTGTAGTCCGGCCCAATCCCCTCACTGGGATCGAAGAAACAGGGGTCCGCATCGATGTTGCCCTCGCCCGGGTAGCCTTCCTGAACGTCACAGAACGTAATCTCGCTGAGGGACTCGTAGCCATCTATTTGATAAATGCCGTTGCCCCAGACGATCGTGTTCGCCAGCACGAGGTAGGAGCCGCCGCTGAGAATGCCTCCCGGAAAATTGTTCACGATGGTGCAGTTTTCGAGTTGCAGGAAACTCTCTCCAGCGCCACAGATGCCTCCGGTCTGAGGGTAGTCGCCCATCGAGGCGTTATTAGCGATCAGTGTGTTGCTTATCACCAAATCGCTGTCCTCGGCATAGATGCCGCCCGCTATGTCACCGACGTTGTTGGTAATCCTGCAATACGCGATGGTCGGGACCGACGTATAACAGTAGATGGCTCCGCCGCGAGTGTCTCTCACTGTCGCGGCCGTCGATTCATCCCCTTTCTTCGAGAATGAAATCGAACAATAGCTCAAGATGTCGTCGTCACTGGAATCTATGAACCGCAGCCCTTTCCAGCCAATTTGCTTGTTGGCTGCTGTGAATTCTATCGGCTCGCTTGCCGTTCCTTGCGCTGTCAGACGCGCGTCGGCGCCGATCGTCAAGCTATACGGTCCCACAAAGACGACGCGGACGCCCGGCTCGATCACCAGCTCGCCATCCGTGGCCACGTGAATGTCCCCTTGGACGTAGTAGGGCGATTCGGCGGCGGTCCAGGTTCCCGATACCTCGCCCGCCTCGATCTGGGTCCCTCCCTCGGTAGCGACTCCTGTTAGCATGACGTACCTGGTCCGATCGTAGCCGTAATTAAACGTAAGCATGCCGTGTGAGCTACCGGCCCGGGCCGGGCTGAACTTCACGTTGATCGCTATTTCCTGGCCGGGCCGTTCGATTGTAACGGGACCAGCGTGATCCGAGTAGTCTTCGTCCGAGAGTGACACGATGAAGCCCTCCGGACTGGAGATTGAGTTAATGGTCAAGATATCCTCTGTATTGTTTTTCAGGTAGACCGGGACGGGTTCGGACTCCACGCCCGGGCTGGTCCGAATCGTAACGGAGCCGGGGCTGACCTCCAAGCCGGGTGGGACGGACCGAATGTTCACGATGGTTTCATCGATGTAAGCCAGGGCGATCTCCACCGGCAGATGATACCACGCTTCGGTGATCTGGTCCGGCGCATCCTCACCCCAGCCGAAGTTGAGATGGTATTCGCCGTCCGTGTTGTAGCCGTCGCAGACGATTGCGTGGCCCGCGCCGTAGGTCGGGTACGTCAGGCCGAGTATGGCGGGCGCGCCGTTGGCAATGTTCTCCTGGAGTTTGGTGAGGTATTCATTAGACAGACCGCCCGTCAGCTCGGCTGAATAGAAGCCGAACTTGTTGAGCATCGCCTGCTGCGTGTAGTACAAATAGGCCCCTGATCCTTCGCTGGAGTAGTCCATTCCCACGGCAATTACACAAGCAAATCTCAGGGCCGCCTCATCCACGTCGTCCGGAGTCTCTTGCCGGCCGTATTTGAGTCTCAGAGCGGCAAGGTCCACATTGAGCTCGTCAAATGAGGGAAAATCGTACCGGATGCTGTCGGCGTCGATATCAATGCCGCTGTAGGTGGAATAGCCGTCCGACGCATCGAAGGTCACGTTGCACAACTGATAGTAATTGACGATCTGGGCCATGGCGGTCGCCACACAGCCGACGACGCATCTGTCGCCGCCTACGGGGTCCAACGGGCAAAGGTCGTTGTACGGTGCGCTCTGGTGCCAAGTGGTCTGTACCAGTCCGCCGGTGATGGTGGTGTTCTCAGCGGGCCATTGCTGGAATGCACCCTTGGCCGGTTGTTGCCCGACACCATCGGCAAAAAGACTCCACTGGGTGTTGTTTTCTCTCGTCCGGGATGAATCGGATTCGACCGCCTCGCGCAGTCTGAATCTCATGTCCTCCTTCAACAGGCGGCACAACGGATTCTTGCCGTTCTCATCAGGCGGAAAAGAGCTTTTGAGAGAGTAGGCGATAATCGGAGTGACGGCCGTATCGGTGGAGATTGCGATGAATCCTCGCGGCTCTAACTCTGCGATGTAGGCCAGGATGGTTCCGTCGTCGTCGCGGACCTCTCGGAATCCGGTGGCCGTTGGCTCAGGCGTCACCGAAAAGACTCTCGGCCCGGCCCCAAGTTGGGCGGTACGCATCTTGAGAAATGTGTCGGCAGCCGCCTGCACCTGATCCGGACGGGCGGGCTCGGCGATCAGGGCCGAGCACAACAACAGTGACAAAGCAACCGACGCTGCAACGAAACTGTTTCTCTTGACGAATGAATACATCACAGAACCTCCGATACTTGCCGTTTACCCTTTCTCCAAGGACGTCAGGACGTTCCAATAGCCGCACGATCTCCGAAGACTCTACACTCCAGCTTACAATCCCAGAGTTGCGATTTAAACCGCGTCTGCTGGGGGACCCTCCTGACAAACCTCTCTTTGCGAATGAAGGCAAGATGCCACTCGCTCTCCACGCTTCCCATAATACCCACATTCTATCCTTTCGGTGGCGATTTGTCAAATGTTTTTCTTGTCTTCGGCGGTGGATCGCGTATAGTACATGTCCTTGGGCGGGTCGCTGGAGTAGATGGTATTCTTGGAGTTAGCTGGAATGGCAAAAAAGAGTCAATGTGAAAAGTGCACGGGGTTGTGTTGCAGGTATTTTGCCCTGCCGATTGAAGCGCCGGAAAGCAAGGAAGACTACGATGACATACGCTGGTATCTTTGTCACAAGGATATCACGGTCTTTGTCGAGGACGGCGACTGGTACCTGAACGTCAAGAACAAGTGCCGGCATCTTTCGCAGAAGGATCATCGTTGTAATATCTATGGCCAGCGGCCCCGGATTTGCAGGAAGTACCGCCACTCGGATTGTGACTTTGTCGATGGCGAATACGACTACGAGCTGCACTTCACCAACGACAAAGACATGGAAGAATACATCAAGATCAAGTTTGACAATAATCTGAGCGAGAAGAAAGGATCGAAGCCCGCCCGCAAGCGCAAGGCGAAGACAAAATGAAGATACCGCCGGTCAAGGGAACACGTGATTTCTATCCGCAGGACATGGCCGTCCGGAATCTCATCATGGACGGCTGGAAGAAGGTCTCGCTGCGCAACGGCTTCGAGGAATACGACGGGCCGATCTTCGAGTACCTCAAGATGTTCCAGGTCAAGAGCGGCGACGAGATCGTCGAACAGCTTTTCTCGCTACAGGACCGGGGCGGTAGAGACCTCGCGTTACGGCCCAAGATGACTCCGACTTTAGCTCGGATGGTCAATAAGCGGATA
>CAYZAH010000357.1:0-5025 GCA_964475805.1 uncultured Pirellulales bacterium
GGGTCGTCCCAGAAGACTACGGCGAATTCGTCGCCACCGATTCTGCCGACGACGTCGTGGCCCCGACAACACCGGCGGACCAGGACGCCCGCCTGTCTCAAGATGTCGTCGCCGGTCGCGTGGCCGTACTGGTCGTTGTACCGCTTGAAATCATCGATGTCGAACATAAGCAGCGTGACCTGCCCGTCTTCTTTTTTGGCCCGCTCGACGATCTGGTGAGCGAACTCACCGATGTACCTTCTGTTTTTCAATCCCGTCAGGTCGTCCTCCGTGGCCAATCGCTCTAAGTGCCTGATCCGCTCCGCCAGCGCCTCTCGCTCGCGCCGCTCCGCGATGGGCGTTTCCCGGCCGGGCTTCGTCTGTGTTATTGTTTCGACGGGCATGGGGACACGGTGCGGCATTTGTTTGCCAGGCTCCGAGACAGATGTCCGCCGAGAGGGCGCGCCGTCGGGCGCTGCAACGGACTCGTACAGCGTATCCGGGCGGACGGGACAGATCAGGTAGCCCTGGGCGAGCTTGACGCCGTCATAGGCCGTGTTGACCAGTCTTATCGCCAGCGGCTCTTCGTACATCTGGGCCAGCAGGATGATCTTCGTATCGCAACGGTCCTTCAGGTCTTTCAGGGTCGCGCTTAGTCTGGCGGGGATTGCGGAGATCACAACGGCGATAGCCGTAAAGTCGTCGTTCTCTACGGCGTCGATGGCGTCGTCCGGATCGGCGCAGATTTCATAGCGAGTGCCGTTGACGGCGCCGGCGTCCGGGAAGGCGCGTTTGACGTCACCGACCAGCAGAATTCTGGTGTCACCAGGGCCTCGAGCGATTTGTTCGTCAGCGTCATTGGTCATTTGCATCACCACACGAGCATTGGTTTCCACTCCAGCGGGCGAACGTTCGTCTTCGCCCGAACCGGTCGGCGGCAACCGTCCGGTGAAGCCTGAGCACCGGCCGATCTGCTGGCTCGGTTCACGGCAAGAAAGTGCCTCCAACCGGAATTTATGCTAACGGAACGCCGGGACAAGTCAAGCTAAATCGTCCGGGATAGTTGGGTACAAAGACGAGGGTCTTGGGGTCGCCGTTCGATGAGGCAGATCACTTGGCGGGCAGACCCTCGAGGTTTCTTCTGACCTGCTCGGCGTAGAAACTATCGGGGTACAATTCGATGAAGCTCGCCAACGTGGCCCTGGCTTGCTCCAGGGATTTCTTCTTTATCGCCACGTTCGCCTCTTCCTGCTGGCGCCACAGGCTGATCTTCAACAGACCCAGCTCGTACAACGCCAGTATCCCGGCGTCGGTCTGAGCGTATCGTTCGTGTACCTGCCTGAGCTTTTCCGCGCGGAGCTCCTCATCGGGTACGAGCTTGGCCTCGGCCAGCAGGATGTTGTCGCGAAGCGGATCGAGTCCCTTGGTCTGTTCGAGCAGGCCGTCCAGGTGCTGGCCATAATCGAGAGCATGTGGATTGAGCAGAACGAATCTCGCCAGCCGGTCCTTCGAGCCCGGCTCGTCGTCACGGTTCTGGGGGCTTATCAGGATTCGCGTCTGGTGCAGCCTTCTGTTGAGCTCGTTGAGCTTCGGTATCGTCATCGCCGAATCGGGCGGCGAGCGAAACAGACCGAACAGTCTTCCCGAGGGCGGCTCTTCGATTTGGCGCAGTCTTTTCTGTTCGGCATCGAGCATCGTCTGGGCTTGGGCCAGCAGCTCGTCCGCCTGCTCGAACATGCCGCGCCCCGCCCACTGCATGGCGACGCGCCATCGGGCTTCGATGGATTCCGGGCTGTCGCCGAAGTCCTGGAAGAGCGCCCACCAGATTCTCGCCGCTCTCTCGTGGGGATAGTCGCTGTAGAAATGGAGGATTTCCTTTTCGCCGAGGAGGGTCGTGTCGGGGTCGTATTCCGTCAAGAGCGCCTTGTAGTAGAGCGCGATCGCCATTCGCCGGCTGTTGGGACGTTTATTGATGAAGATATCGTACTCCTTGAGGAGTTGCTCTTTCGCTTTCTGATACATCAAGTCGTCGGGCACGATGAACCAGTCCGGCCAGCGGTCGTCGTAGCTCAACTGAATCTGCAGCTCCCTTTTGAGCTCGACGCGAAGCGCGATCGGCTCGGTCGGGTAGAAGAAGCTCTCCAGGTACTTCCGGGTGGCTGCGTCCCGGGTCGTGGCGTCCAAGGCTCCGGTGATGCTGTGGTCATGAAATGCGCTGGCCTGCTCCGGATTATTCTTGGCAATGTAGAGCTGATAATCGAGCTCGTCGAACCCGATGGCGAGCTCGAAGACGACTACGGCGATCACGAGGGTCAGCAGCGTGAAGATCCAGGTCAGGCCGGGCCGGTAGCGGGTGAAGTGCCCGATGCCCAAAACAAGTCCGGCGATGGTCAAAGAATCGAGCCAGGCAAAGATCCAGGGCGAGAAGGAGAATCCCCATTCGATGGGTTCGACGGCTCGCAGCCGGCCGAAGTAGGCCCAATAGAGCAGTTGCGGCGCCATGCACAGCGCAATGGCGATGAAGCGCGAGCGGAAGCGCAGCGGCCGGCACGCCACGGCGACGCAACTGACCAACAGGCACAGGGCAAAGCCCGGCAGGTTCGCCAGGAAGAACACCTCCAGGATGAGGAGGATGCTGTAACGAAAGCTCATCAGTTGCGAGATCAGGACCGGCACCACCGCCAGGATGCCCATGAGCAGCCCCAGGACGAAAATCTGCCAGGGGTACTCGAAGATGCTCACGCCCGTCGTCAGGGATTGGCTCAGCCGCCAGAATTCCGGCGTCGTCATTCTCTGGAAATCGAACGACCAGAAAACGCCCGTGGTGATCTTTGACCAGAACAGACAGCTCAGGCCGAAGGCCGCGACGGCGCCGAGCCAGCACCTCTGGACGTTCTTGTGACTGTAGTGCAGGGTCGGACCGACGGCCATAAAGGACTTCGAGACCGCAATCGGCGTCTTTTCCGTCTCTTTGTTATCCATGACCTTTTCCTCGTCATGCGTTGTGCGTCGTGCGTATTGCGTCAATGTCAGTACGCAACACGCAATACGACATACGCAATGCGAGTCCGTTTACGTCCCTTCGCCGCTGCTGGCCAGATAAGCAATCTGCTCGGGCGTCAGCTTGTCGATGCTGATCGACATGGACTTGAGCTTGAGCTTGCTTACCTTCTGCTCGATCTCTGTCGGGACATCGTGGACGGCAACGGAAAACGTCCCCTGTTTCTTTACAACGTGCTCGACCTGGAGCGCCTGGGTCGCAAAGCTCATGTCCATCACGCTGGCGGGATGGCCCTCGGCGGCGGCGAGGTTGATGAGCCGGCCCTGGCCCAGGAGGAAGATGCGCTTGTTGTTCTTGAGCAGATACTCGTCCACGTGGTTGCGCACGTTGCGGGTGACCTTTTTGCTGAGCTTCCTCAGCGCGGGGATGTCTATCTCAACGTCGAAGTGCCCGCTGTTGGCGACGGTCGCCCGGTCCTTCATGACGCGGAAGTGCTCGGCCCGGATGACGCCTTTGTCGCCGGTGAGCGTGACGAACAATTCGCCAACCTTGGCGGCTTCCGCCATCGGCATGACCTGGAAGCCGTCCATCGCCGCTTCGAGCGCCTTGACGGCGTCCACTTCCGTGACGATGACAATCGCGCCCATTCCACGGGACCGCATGGCGAAGCCGCGACCGCACCAGCCGTAGCCGGCGACGACCACTTTCTTACCCGCCATCAGGAAATCGGTGGCCCGGATGATGCCATCGACGGTCGATTGGCCCGTGCCGTAGCGGTTGTCGAACAGATGCTTGGTGGCCGCGTCGTTGACGGCGATGACGGGGAATTTCAGCTTGCCTTCGTTCGCCATCGCGCGAAGCCGGATCACTCCGGTCGTCGTCTCCTCCATGCTCGCAATGATTCGGCCGGCGTCTTTCGTTCTTCGCGTATGCAATTCGTTGACTAAATCGGCGCCGTCGTCGAGGGTCACAACGGGCTTGTGGTCGATGGCGGCGTTGATGTGTTTGTAATACGTAGCGCGGTTCTCGGCGCGAACGGCAAAGGTCGCTATCTTGAAATCCTTGACGAGCGAGGCGGCCACATCGTCCTGGGTGCTTAGCGGATTCGACGCGCACAGAACCACGTTGGCGCCGCCGGCCTTGAGCGTTCGAGCTAAGTTGCCCGTCTCGGCGGTGATGTGCAAACAGGCGGAGACGTTGATTCCTTTCAAGGGTTTCTCCTTGGTAAACCGCTCGCGTATGTCCGCCAGAACAGGCATATCGTGGTCCGCCCAGAGAATCCGTTTCTTCCCGCCGGACGCCAACGACAAGTCAGCTACGTCGTACTTCATGTATCGACCCTTTCAAGAGTAATATCGAATATGGAAAGCCGCATTATACCTTGGGCCTATCCTCCCTTCAATGCTCTATTTGCAGAAAATAGCCTTGCTCGGGGTGCTCGTCTCGCGACGACCGGAGAAAGCATAGGCGAGAGCAGCGGAGACGCCGCCCGGCGCTTTGATCTCATCGGATTGCCCGTCAATGGCCCTTCTCAATTCTGCTGGCGGCCGGGACTGGCTCTTTTTGATGGTGTCTCTCCATCAAAAAGTGCCTGTCCCTCTTGCTTGTTGAACGGGACAGTCAGCCCGCCTTTGGCGGGCAGACAGTCCCTCAATCCTGCTGGCAGCCCGATAGGCGCTAAACGCATTGCAGACCCACGGACTCGCTCTGCGCGGATAGAGGCAAGAGTACAGTCGAATGCCCGCGAGCAATCCGACGTGAGTCTATGCCGGCCAAGCGTTGCGCGGTGGAAAGAAAAGGTTTTCTCTTTGATTTCTCAAGTTTCTGATTTAGGATAGGCAAAAGAAGCAACGGGGGCTTCCAGCCAGGGGAGAAACGGTCTGTTTCCCGCACAGGCGCACGGGCACGAAGTCTGGTGTCTTGTGCAGATCGTACAGGTATCGTTGACCCTTAATTCGAGACGGATAGGATATGGAGAAGCTCTCGATCTTCATCGGCATGATGGTCTTCGGCTGGATCGGATGGTGGATAGGAGCCAAATTTGG
>CAYZAH010000358.1:0-5022 GCA_964475805.1 uncultured Pirellulales bacterium
AACGAAAGCAGTCCGGCGGCGGAACGTGCTCGGTTCCCGTTAGAAGAGGACCGGCGTCCTTGCGAAAGAGGCTCTCTCCACCGACGGAAATCGCGTCGAGCGAAGCACCATGGAATGAATCCCACATGGAAATCGTCTTGAATCGGCCCGTCGCCATCCGTGCCAGTTTCAGAGCCATTCCAATCGCTGCCGTCCCCGCCGGAGCGAACAAGACTTTGTTTAGTTCTCCGGGCGCCAGTTGAGCCAGTTTTTCGGCGAGTTTAATGGCGGGGATATTAGTGTAGCGCCGCGTGCAAAACGCGAGATCGTCCATCTGGTCCTTGATCGCCTCGATCACCCGGCGGTTGGCAAATCCGACCTGGTGGACGTTGTTGCCGTGGAAATCCATGAACCTCCGGCCCTGGATATCCTCAAGATAGATACCCTCACAATGCGACAAGACGTTTAAGCACGGCGTCGAAAGCGACTGATGCAGAAAATACTTCGCGTCCAGATCGAGCCATCGCTGGGTCTCCGCGTCAACGTGCTTTTCCACCCACTCCTCGCGGTGCGGCGAGATGTTCAGGTCGCCTTCAGAATGAAGACAATCGATGTCTTTCTTTTTGAATCGCATCTACTTGAGCTTGACACCCATCTCAGTTATCGTCTCTTCAATCGCAGCCAGGAGAGCCTTGACGTCAGCTTCGAAGATTCGACCGATGTTGCCGATCCGGAAACAGTTGGCGTCACTGACCTTGCCGGGATAGATGACATAGTCTTTTTGGTTCAGACTTTCGTAGAACTTTTCAAAGCCGAAATTCGGATCGTCCGGGTACAAGAACGAGGTGATAATATATCCCTGATGCTCGCGTTTGAGGTACTCTTGAAATCCCATCTCTCGCATACCGGCGACGAGCATCTCATAGTTCTTCCGGTAACGCTCCGCCCGGCCCCGGACGCCCCCTTCAAGCTCCAGCTCTGCAAGGGCTTGCCGAAATGCGACCAGCGCGTGCGTGGGCGGCGTGAACCTGAATTGCCCGTTCTTCTCGAAGCCCTGATATTGATCCAGCAGATCGAAGCTCACACTGCGCGCAAAACCCGCTGTTTCCTTAAGGGAGCGGAGCTTACACAGCGCGAAGGAAAAACCGGGGACGCCTTCGATACACTTGTTGGCGGAGGACACCAGATAGTCGATATGACACCCGGCAAGATCGACTGGCACAGCGCCAAAGCTGCTCATCGCGTCCACGAAATACTTCGCGCCGGATTTCGCCACCAACTCGCCGATTTCCTCGATGGGATTGATAATTCCCGTCGTCGTCTCACAATGCACGACGGACACGCAAGCAATCTTGTCGTCGGCCTTGATCGCGTCTTCAATCTCCCGGAGATTCGGCGTTGTGTTTTCGGAATATTCGAGCGTTATCGTATCGATCTTGAGCACCGATGCGATCTTGGCGAGCCGCTTTCCGTACGCGCCATTGATAATGACCAATAGCTTGCCGTCCGGCGGGACCGTGGAGGAAACCACCGCCTCCAAGCCGAACGTGCCACTGCCCTGCATCAGAACGGCTGTGTACTCCCTCAGGTCACCTTGCCCAAGCGCGACCAGCTTGTCTCTGATCTCCTTTACCAATCCGATGAATTCGCAATCTCGCGACCCAAGGTCCCGCAACATGGCTTGCTTAACGGTGCGACTGGTCGTCAAAGGCCCCGGCGTGAAAAGCACTTTATCTTTCCAGCCGGGCAGGTGTCGTTCTTCGTTCATTCGATCGCTTCCTTCAGTTCTGCAGCTTGTCTATGAGCCTCGGGAACCCAGTTCCATTTTATCGCGAGCAGGCCGCCTGCAATAGCGGCTATCGCCACGAAGAAATAGAACAAGCTGTCCCAACCCAATTGCTTTGCTATGTACGCCACGATAAAACCGGATATCATTTGCCCAAGAGAGCCCACCCCATTGATGAAACCGGCGGCTAAACCCGCCGCCTTCGGCGAGCCTGCGTCGATAGCGGCGGCGCTCGACATCAAGGCATCGGGGCCGTAGGTGAAGAATCCAATCAACGATATACCGATGGCGTTGCCGAGGTGGCTCCAGGCCGCCAGGTGCGGCTGGAAGAGGCAGGTAACAGCCAGGCCCCACATCCCCAGCGCTCCCACGGGCATACGCCTGGCTTGAAAGAGCTTGTCCGACACATAACCGGCGGTGACAATGCCAAGGAAGCCCACCGCTTCGTAAAGAATCGACGTGTAGCCCGCTTCCGAAAGGCTGTAACCGAGACGTTCCACCATGTACAAAGGCAACCAGAAGAAGATGGCGTATCGACCCATCTTCGTGAAAAAGTACATCATGCTGATGAGCCACACCACCGGATTCTTCAGAACGATCGAGAGAATCTGTTTGGAGGATAGGTCGGCGCCGCTCTTTGAATTTCGCTTTGAGTCGTCGTCAGTCGGATCATCCTCGGAGGTCTCCGGCAGTCCAACATCGCTGGGTCTGTTTCGCGTGAAGATGATGAAGCACAATGCTATCAACGTCAGCACCACAGCCGGAACCCAAAAACTGCGACGCCATTTCAACTTGAATTTCTGTGGATATGCCTCCTCCAGCAGCGTCTTATTGAACTCGACGCCGTTCGTGCCTTCCAATTCTTTCGCCCGCTCCTCGGGCGTCTTCTTGAGCAGGTTCTCGATGTTAGTCGTGGTTCTCTCCGACAGTGGGACACCGGCGAAGCGTTGCTTGTCGTAGAGCGGCGGCCCTTGAAGAACCTTATTCAACTGCACCGTCATTGTATCAAGCAGAGGAGCAGACACGGGCTTGATTCCGTCATACGCGTCAAGCAGCCGGCGACTCTCGGGCGAGAACGTTCCGACGAGATATTTTGAAAGTGGATTCTGCACGTCACGCAGTTGGATCGCGAGGCCGGAAGGGTCCGTCAGATCGCTCGGTCGCCAGAGCAAGGGGTGCGTGACAACGAACGTCGCCAGCGTCGTGGCGGCTACCGCGCCCACAACGTAACAGGTCGACCACCAGGACATGACGACACCCCGTTCCTTGCGCCGAAACCAGGGGGCCATATTCTTGACGGTCCCGGACCAGCCCGTCGATTGCCCGGTTCCGTTGAGGCACAGCAACAAGGCAAACACCAGCAGAGTTGCACCGAAACCCATGAAAACGTTCGCCAACACAGCCAGAAACAGTCCAATGCCAACGATCAGACGCGGACCGAACTTGTCAGACAGGAAGCCGTTGTAGAACTGGCCGAGGGCGTAGAAAAGGCTGTAGAAGAACAGGGCCATCGCGAAATTATCTTTCGTAAATCCCAGGTCCTGACTGAGAAGGGGCATGGCGATGCTGAAATTCTTGCGGCACAGGTAGAACCCTCCATACGCTAACCACGACAGCGCAAAGATCCTGTATCGCCAAAATCGATATTCCTTATCGACGCTCATTGTCATATCTTCCACCCTGTCGCCGTGCTGCTCCCACCCGCCTGCCAGCGACGGACACATCTGGGCAGGCCGCAACCGGCGATAGTTAATGTCGCGTGACCATTGTAAGGACTCAACAAGTTCTCGCAAGATAGTTTTGTGTTAACAGTCAACGAATCAATCATGGCTTTTGATTTTTCTGCTTGCAGAAAAGGTGGGTTCTCAATACGATCACGTGGGACTGGCTGGTTTTGACGGCGACGTTCCATCAAAAGCTGCCTGTCCCTCTGTCCGGGAAAGGGACAGTCAGCCCACCAAAAGACGGCGGGCAGACTTGGGACTGGCTCGTTTTGACGGTGTCGTTCCGTCAAAAAGTGCCTGTCCCTCACGTTCCAAACGGGACAGTCAGCCCACCCAAGGACGGCGGGCAGACAGTCCCATAAATCGTAGGAGGCCGCTACTATGGAGAAGATAGTTCCGAGGCATGCTGTCATCTGTGCCTTTTTGGGCCAGACACGTGACCGGTTTCACCAATACAATGAGGTTCGCGATCTCGAAGAAAAGCTCAAGCTGGCCGGTCAGATACCGGGCGTTTCAGGGGTCGAAGCGGTTTTCCCTTACGAGGTGAATGACGCCTCACAGCTTGCCACGCTACTGAAAGAGCATCACCTGGACCTGGCTGCCATTAACGTTAACGTCAAGGCGGAGCCGGAATTTCGCGACGGCGGTTTGACGTCGACGGACAAAACCATACGTGAAAAGGCCATTCGTTTTGTCAAAGACGCCAAAGAATTCGCCCGGGCCGTCGGTGCGAATAAAGTGACGTGCTGTCCCCTCGGGGACGGTTACGAATTCAACTTTCACTGTCACTATGCCAAAATGTGGCAATACATGGTCGAATCTTTCCGTGAGGCTGGAGAGTATCTTCCGGAAATACCGCTCTTCATAGAGTATAAGCCCAGCGAGACACGGGGGCGATGCTTTGTCGATACCGCCGCGAAGGCGTTAGTGTTATTGAATGATATCGGGTTGGACTCGATGGGCGTCACCGTCGATTTCGGACACTCTATCTACGGCCAGGAAAATCCCGCTGAGGTTGTCGCCATGCTGGCGGAATCTCGGTATCCTTACTACGTGCACATCAATGATAATGACGGGAGGTGGGACTGGGACTATATGGTCGGAACCCGGCATTTTCTGGATTATGTCGAGTTTCTCTATTACCTCCAGGAATATGAGTACGATGATTTCCTGACCTCGGACACGTCCCCCACTCGCTGGGACATCAAGGGCACGTTTGAGGTCAATACACGACTGACTAACAAAATCTGGAATCACTTGTACGATTTGGACCGTGACCATCTTCGTTCCTTGATCTCCGCGAGAGATTATCTGAAGACCTGGAGCTTCATTGAAAACGAGATTCTGACCCTGAGATAGCCGGCCAGACCTGCGCCACTGATCAGACAATGAAAACCGTACGCCCCAGAATGACTCACCAGCGTTACCTGCTCGTTGGCCTGCTTTTCTTGCATTCGATGAATACATTCATGGACCGCATCTGCATCTCCACGGCCAGCGATTTGATTATGTCGGACCTGAGTATCTCCGCCC